>JAJZQK010000476.1 GCA_021847625.1 Chloroflexota bacterium | reverse complement strand
GAACCCGGCCGTATCCCAAATCCGCTGCCCGCTGTTCGCCTTCTACGGGACCGAGGAGCACTGGGTCGGCGGCGAGGACGACCTGGCGACGATTCGCATGAATGCCATCGCCGCGCCGCGCGTCGACACGCGGATGTTCGCGGACGCCGACCACCGGTACACGGGGCACGAGGCGGAGGTGGCGGCGGCCATCGCCGCCTGGGTCGCCTCGCTCAGATAGTGCGTTGACGCCTCTCTTCCAGGCGTGCTAGATTGAAGACAACGAACTAATACACTCAGCATCAGGGAGGTACGCACATGGAAGGCGAACACAACCCGAAGGCCCTCGCGATGGCCGACAGCCTCTTCCCGGGCGTCGGGCGCAGGCGGATGCAGATACTGGCCGAGCTCGACCCCGAGTACCTGCGCCTGTTCGAGGACTACGTCTACGGCGGCCTCTACAGCCGCGACGTCCTCGACCAGCGCACGCGGGAGCTCTGCGCCGTGGCGGCGATAGCCGTCCTCAACTTCCCCAACCAGCTCGCCGCGCACATCAAGGCCGCCCTCCTGGCGGGCGCCACGCGTGACGAGGTGAAGGAGGTGCTGATGCAGATGAGCGTCTACGCCGGCTGGCCCGCGTCCCTGACGGCCCTCGACCACATGCGCCAGGTCTACGCCGAGCTGGACACCCCGGAGTAACCCGACGGACACCGCCAGCGGCCGAGGGAAGACCCACCCCGGAGGTCGCGGAGAGCGTTCATGGAAGCCTCCGCGACCTCCGGGTACTCCGCGTGCTCAGCGGTAGAACGTCTTCAACCCTTGCCCTGACCCTCTCCCTGAAGAGTGGGCGAGGAGGCCGTTCGCTTGATCACCTCGACCGTGCCCTCGCGCGGGTGCAGGCGGACGAGGTCGCCGGTCTCGATAACGCCGAGAGGGTCGGGTTCCAGGCGGTCCATCACGGCGATGCCGCCGAGGACGGCGCCCTGGACCATGATGGGGTTGGTGGCGCGGAAGATCAGCCCGACGGGCCCCACCCCGCGGACCTTCATGTCGTGCAGCGCCCAGGCGGTGGTCACCCCACCCTTGGCCGACTTGAACACGCAGACGGCCCCCGCCAGGCTCCGGCCGTAGAGCGCGTGGCCCTCCCGGGAGAAGGTCCCCGTATCGCGGTTGACGTCGTAGCGGGCGCTGAAGTTGTCTGCCGTCACCAGGGCCGGGCCCTCGACGTCCGGGCCCACGCCGGGGTGGCCGCGCAGGACGATGCGTTCCTCGCCTACCATGGCAGCTCTCCCTCCAGCGCCGTCTCGACGCAAACCTCCGTCGGCCGCAGCACCGGGTTGTAGCCATAGGCGGCGATAATGTTGGCGAGTTTGGCCGAATCGGTGACGAGCGTGCGGTAGCCGAAGCGCTCTCGCAGCTGGCGCGGCGTGAGCATGTAGAAGCAGGCCCCTTGCACCACCAGCGCGCCGGCTTTCTCCATGTCCTGCACGAAGCCGAGCCGTCGCGACATCGCCCAGTTCTGGTAGTTGGTCGTGGCGACCAGGCGCACGTCGGGATGCACCTTGTTGCCCCGCAACAGGCCCGCCAGCTCCTGCATCTCTTGGAGCGACAGTTGGGGAGCGCTGAAGACGACCAGGTCGGGCCGCTTGTTCTCCGGCGCGAACGAGCGATAGGCCGCGGCCAGCATTCCCGGCTCGACGACCAGCCGCCGTTGCGGTTCCCGCCCCCCGCAGGCCTCGTCCAAAGTACGCGCCTCGGGCGTCACGCCCACCACGTGATACATCGCCAGCGAGCCATAGCTGGCGAGCGCCGCCCCCAGCACTTTAAGATCGTCGACGTTCGGTCGCGCTCCCAGCCCGTCCAGGCCGACGAACACCGGCACCTGCCAGTAGTCGTTCACCTGCCTGCCCACCGCGCAGCCCAGCGCCGCCCAATCCGACCGCTGCCGGGGGACGTCCCTCACGTCCACAAGCGCCGTGCCGAGGCGCTGTTCGGGCAGGTGGTAGCCGTAGCGGGGCACGCGCCCGGTGATAGCCGCCGCCAGGGCCACCGGCCCGCCCTCGAAGTTCGAGCGGGCGCCCGCCACGGCGTTGGCGTAGATCACGGCGCCCGTGTCGCCCCACGCCAGGTGCTCGCGGAAGCGGGGAGGCATTACCGTCTGGTAGTTGATGCAGCTGTCGACCAGCATGATGCCCATCCGCTTCAGCGCCCGGGAGAGCCGGCGTTCGAGCTTCACCTGGCGTTCCTCTTGGCCGAGCTTGCGCCAGAGGCTGAAGTCGACGCTGCGCGGGTCGCAGGTGGCGGGCACTCGCACCCTGGCGCCGAGGGCGGCCATCTCCTCGACGAAGGCCAGGCCCGGCTCGCCCATCGCCTCCATCTCCGCGTGCATATGGGCCGAGGTGACGGGCACGAAATCCTCCGCCCCGAAGAACTCCCCAACCTCTATCTGCATCCGCAACGCCCGCCGAGCCGCCTCCCCCTCGGCCCCGGCCAACATCGCCTTCTCGTCGTTCGTTAAGCGCAACTCGGCACCACCAATCGGCAAACACTAAGTACATTGACGGCTCGCAGCGTGACCGCGGCCGCTCAACTGGCAATTTAGCATAGATATGCGGGCTTGTCACGACCGGCAGGGAGGCCTTGCTCTGTTCCCATGGAAACAACGAGCACCGCCGCGTGGAAGCAGCGGTGCCAGATGGTCAACCATCTGTTCGTGGATTCAGCCCTTGAGGGCACCGGCCGTCAGGCCCTGCACAAGATACTTGCGCACTAGAAACGCAATGATAAGCATTGGCAGCGCCACTAATGTGCTGGCAGCCGTGATCTTGCCCCACTCCCAACCTTGGTAGTTCATGAAGTTGACTATGGCGACTGGGGCAGTCATCGCGTTGCTTCGCGTCAGTATCAAGGCGAAGAAGAAGTCGTTCCAGCTCATCAAGAAGCAGAGGATCGCCGTGGTGGCAATGCCAGGCCCTGAGAGTGGCAGGGTAATCCTGAGAAAAGTGCTGCTGAGACCGGCCCCGTCCACATAGGCTGCTTCCTCCAACGACCGCGGGAGACCATCGAAGAAGGTTCTCATCATCCAGACGACAAGCGAGAGGTTGAAGGTAAGGTAGATGATAGTGAGCCCTGGAAGCGTGTCGATCAGCCCCAAATTCCTGTAAATGAGAAAGAACGGTATGCCGAACGCAATCGGTGGCACCATGCGCGTAAAGAGTATCCAAAGCGAGAATAACCGACCGTGTCTGAACCGTGTACGAGATAGTGCGTAGGCCGCGGGAACGCCGACCAAGAGCGCCACAAACGTTGTAGCCGTGGCCGTTAACGTACTGTTGCTGAAGGCCCGCACGAACTTATCGTCAAACAGACTGAAGTAGTTCGCGAGGCTGGGCACGAAGATCAGCTGCGGCGGCATCTTGAAGGCTTCGACTTCCGTCTTCAGGGACATCTGTAGTAACCAGAGAAACGGGAAGATCGCAGCTACCACCACCAAGACTATGGCAGTCCAGCGTACGGTCGCGCGAGCGGTCACGATGGCAGTGCGACTATTCAATCTCAACCTCCGTGCCTACCAGTCGAATCAAGAGCAGGCTCACCGCGAAGATGCCGATCACCATCAATACCACCACGGCGCTGGAGTAGCCAATGAAGCTGTACGAATACGCTTGGAGGTATGCGTAGAAGTTGGTGGCCTCGGTTGTCGTGCCGGGTCCCCCACCGGTCATAATGAAGATATGTGGAAATGCCTTCACACTGTCGATGAAACGGAAGAGGGATGCAACCAGAATCGCCGGCCGCAGCAGTGGGAGCGTCACATACCAGTAGAGCTGCCAGCTAGAGCATCCGTCGATCCGCGCTGCTTCCAATGGCTCGGTGGGTAGCATCTGCAGCGACGCGAGAAGGATAAGCAACACGAACGGGAACCATTCCCATGTGTCGGTTATGATTATGGCCCACAG
>JAJZQK010000475.1 GCA_021847625.1 Chloroflexota bacterium | reverse complement strand
GTGGTCTTCCACGTTTCAGGGCCTCTTGCTGCGGGTGCTTTCCACACTTCCAGCTTGAAGAAGCCCAGGAGAACGCACAATCTCCCGAGGGATAGAAGAAGGAGAGTCTTCTCGACGTCGAGCGACTCTACCGAGGGATAGTCAAGCGCGGGGGGAAGACTCTCCCTGGGGAGAGTCCGGCTCGAGCGAAGAGCGGTCTTGCTAGTCGGGGACCCCGTTCCCGAGGTCCATGCGAGCGGCCACGGCCAGGAGTTGGGCCCGGTTCTGGACGTGGAGTTTCTGCATGATCTCCGCCATGTGGTACTTGACCGTGGTGGTGGCCACGGATACGCGGGCACCGACTTCCTTGTAGGAGAGCCCTTGAGCGACCAGCGCGAGGACTTCGGCCTGGCGGCGGGAGAGCGGTTCAAGGGGAATCGTCGAGGCGGGCTGCTGCCCCATGCACTGCGCCAGCTCATCGACGGGCGATTCTGCCATCCGGGCGAACTCACTGAGGAGTCTCGCTGCCAAGCCCGGCGCGAAAGGGGGGATGTCTTCCCGGACGTCGTTGAGCGCCTCCACCAGACTCTCCCCGCTCATGGACTTGAGCAGGTAGCCGTTCGCCCCGCTCTTGACGGCTTCGAAGAGGTCCTCCTCTTCCGTGGAGGTGGTCAGCATCACCACCTTCACGTCCGGCGTCTCGGCTTTGATCAGGCGGGTCGCCCTGATGCCGTCGCAGTTCGGCATGCGCACGTCCATGAGGATGACGTCGGGCTTGAGCGCTCTCGCCGCCTCCACGGCTTCGAGCCCATCCCTCGCCGTGCCCACCACCTCGATGCCCTTGCTCTCGAGCAGATTCTGCAGGCCCTCGAGCAGCAGGCTGTGATCGTCGGCGAGCAAGACTCTCATGCTGGCTCCTCCGCCATAGTCCCCAGGGGCGCTTCGAGCATCACCCGCGTGCCGATACCAGGCCGCGAGTTGATCGAGAGCTTCCCCCCGATCTGCTCCATGCGCTCGCTCATGAAGGCGAGCCCGAAGTGCCGGCCGGGATCGCGCGCAACTTCAGCGGGATCAAACCCACAGCCATCATCCGACACCACGATGCACGCGAGACTGTCCCTTTCCTCGATTGCCACCTGCACGTTGTGCGCCCCCGCATGGCGGGTGTTCGAGAGCGCTTCCTGGATGACCCGCAGGACCTGTGCTGCGGTCGCCGGCCCGACCGTGTCTGCGGAGACGGGTTCGGCGACGACGAGCTCTGTTTGCACCCCGTACTGCTGGCGAAAATCGTCCAGCTGGTTCTCCAGGCTGGTCAGGAAGGACCAATCCTCCGCGGGGGTCGCCTTCAGGGCGAGTATGGAGTGGCGAAGATCGGCATGGGAGCGCTGGGCAACCTCGATGAGGCGGGTGAGAAGAGCATCGACCCTTTCCGGGTCGCCTTGGCGGCAGCAGTCCCGCGCCGTCTCGGCCTGCAGGCTCACGTAGCCGAGCACCTGGCCGATACCGTCGTGGAGTTCCCGTGCCAGCCGCTCCCGCTCCCGGTAGGTCGCAACCACTCCCTGTTCTTCCAGCAGACGCGCCTGGGCCTCTTTCTCCTCGGTCACGTCGTGAAGAAGGACAAGATGGCCAAGGGCGTCGCCTTGCCTGTCGCGAAGGGGGCTTACCTCCATGCGGTACTGCCGCGTCGAGGGCCCGGCCCCCAATTCGAATTCGGACCCAGCGGTGGTGGCCAAGAGGGCCGGATCGGTCAATCCGCGAATCATCGGCAGGAACTCAACGGCGCTGCGGCCTCGCAGCTTCGCCGAGGATTCCCCCAACGTTCTTTGCGCCGCCGGGTTTGCATCCACGATCTTCCCCCCTAGGTCCACGACCACCATGCCTTCAACCATCTGCTCGAGGGCGGCGGCGCGGGCAGCCGGGACCGGGTCGAGCGCGTGGAAGCGGAAGAGCGCCACCGCGTAGAGGCCGAACGCCACACCGAGGACGAACGGATCGAGGTCCCAACCACTCGGGAAGCCGACCCGAGTGGCGAGCTCAAAGATGAGGCGTGCTCCCACCTGCCCGAGAAGCATTAATGCGACAGGCGCGCGGTACCGGGGAGAGGTCACGAACAGCCAGACGAGTACCCCGACGTTCACCATAAACAGCAGGTAGCTGTAGGTGAGGAAGACGAGATTGACGGGAGCGCGCATGGCGCTGACGCTCCCACCACCGAAGATGGACCCTTGCCAGACCAAGTGGTGCAGTCCGTCAGTGAGGATGAAGGCCGCGAAGAGGAGCGGCGGAACGGCCAGCAGCGCCACCTTGCGCCGGGTCAGCCAGCGGCTGAAGCCAGCGTACTGCAGGACGAAACACGTGGCTGCCGTTATCATGGGCAGTTGCCACAGGGTCACGAACCGCAACCAGAAGATCTTGGTCCCGGGGTTGACTGCGGCAGTCTGAAGAAGGGACCCGAGGCACCAAGCGACCGCGAACAGGCAGGCTATGGAAAACGGCAGCGCGCCCGGTACGCTGCGGCGGCGCCAGCCGTACCAGCCAAGAAAGGCGATGAATGCCGCCAAGAGGAATGGCAACCACAGATAGCCGCTGTGGGCGTAGGAGCGCATTGTCCCTTCATTCCGATGTGAACGGCGTCGATAGGGAGCAGCTGCCCCAGCCTAAGTCGCAACGCTGTGATAGTCAACGAAGCGGACCTGTCTGAACCCGGGGTGCCTCTTTGTTTGTCAAGTGATGATTGGTGGGCCGTCGGTCAGCAGTCGTGGAGTCGCTCGTCCGCGAGCATGAGCCGCCAGATGTGGTCTGCGATGCGTCGCTTCAGGCAGCGCATAGCCTCGTTGTGGGTCTTGCCCTCCGCCCTTTTGCGATCGTAGTACTTGCGCCCGATGCTATCCAGCATCCGCACCTGCGTGACCGCGACCAGATGCAGCGCCGAGTTGAGCTGCCGGTCGCCGCTCCGAGAGAGCCAATGCCGAGCCCGGTCGCCGCTAGCCCTCGGCCTCGGCGTCCAGCAGAGCCTCGGCGGCAATGCGCGCCGCCGTCCCGACGACGTGCGTGCACTTGTCGTCGTGTCCGCCATCGGCCAGGAACGCCTCGAACTCCTGCGGATCCCAGAAGTCGTACGACCTCCCCATGAGCTTCGTTTGGACATCACGGCAGGTGGGACTGCCGAAGGTCTCGACGAATGCGTCGAAGACGCGCTTTCCCAGGGCGAACGATCCCCCGAACTCGTCGCTGCCGAAGTGCGCGCGGTCGCGGCCGTACCTCCACCCCACGGCCAGGATCGCCCCGTTGAGCGCGCCGCAGGTGCCCTGGAGGCTCAACCCGGCACCGCCCGTGAGCGGGTGCGCGGCCATCACGAGTTCGTCGCTGCCCACCGAGAGGACGTCCTGCAGGGCGGCGAGGACACACTGCGGGCAGCAGCCATAGGTGCCCTCTAGATTGAAGGCCACCTCGTATACCCGATCGAGGGTCTGCTCTCGCTCGGCGCTGTCGTGGATGGTCACGGTGCCCCCCTCCCCCTTTGTCGCCGTGGCGACGACCCCCGGCGTTTGTCGATAGTTCTACCATGAGGGCGCCCCCGGGGCCAGGCGCGAGCTCAGTGGGCCGACCGTCGGCATCTTCCCGGCCACATTGCGTCCCTACCGCCCGTTCTCAGGCGCGGTCTCGGTGACGTTCGGCTCCGTTACTCGCGTATCGCCCTACTCGTCATCGGTAGTGGCGATTATCGGAGCCTACTGGCCCGCGGAATCGCCCGGCATTCCGGCGCCTACTCCGACTACGCCCTGGAGATCGTGGCCGCGTGCGCCACGCTGGATGTGTTCCTCATCCGGGCCTCGCCCCGCGCGACGCAGCGGCCGGCCGATCTGCGTGCCGCACTTCAGGTGGCCGAGAGCGGGGCGCGCGGATGGCTCAAGGCTCCGAGAGACGCCGCTCCAGCGTCTCGATCCGACCACGGCAGCGTT
>JAJZQK010000474.1 GCA_021847625.1 Chloroflexota bacterium | reverse complement strand
GCTTCATCCGCTCGGCGGCATCCCCGTTCTCGGGGTGAAGGTCGGGGTGATAATCCCGAACGAGGCGCCGGTAGGCCCGCCGGATATCGCGCTGGGATGCGCCGCAATCTAGACAGAGGACATCGTAGTAGTTACACTGGCTCATAGAGATGACACCCCCAAATCACCACAGCATATGCTATACCACGATCGAGGGCTCTGCGCAAGGGATGCCGGGCTTGCCTGGCCGCTGGCGCGGGCCGCGATGGCTGTAGTATAGTGCCTGATAGAGCCTCTACAACTCCCGGAGAGCGAATGGAACCAGCACGGGCGACGAGATGGGACGCCAGAAACGCAGGCAAAGATGGTCAGCTGCCTCCCGTTGCCGAGGAGGCGCCGGTCACTATCGTCGTCAACGACCGGGAGGTGGCGACGCTGCTGTGCACACCCCGTGATCTGCTCGAAATGACCGTCGGGTGGCTGTACGCCGAGCGTCTCATCGAGGACACCACGGAAATCCTCTCCCTGGCCGGCTGTGCGAACGACCGGACGATGCTGGTGAGCACGGAGCCCGACCGCGTGGGCGTGGCCGAGGGGCCCGCGCGCCTCATCACTAGCGGTTGCGGCGCGGGCGCCAACGCGGCGCTGTGGCAGGCGGACAATATCCCCCGTGTGACGGGCGGCCTACATTTGCCCCTGCCTACTGTGCGGGTGATGGTAAGAGCGGTGCTGCGTGCCTCTCGTCTGTACCACCTGACGGGTGGCGTCCACACCGCCGCACTGGTCGACGCCGAGCGTGTGGTCGTGCAGAAGGAGGATATCGGTCGGCACAACGCGGTCGACAAGGTAATCGGCCACGCTCTCCTCAATGGCTTGCCGTTGGACGAGCTGGCACTACTGGCAACGGGGCGCCTCTCGTTCGAGATGGCTTGGAAGGCGGCGAGGGCGGGCATACCGATCGTCGCCTCCCTAAGCATACCTTCGGCGATGGCGCGCGACGTGGCAGAGGCCGCCGGCCTGACCTTAGTGAGCCGGGCGCTATCGACTCGCCCCTGGGTCTATACGCACCCCGAGCGCGTGCGTGAAGATTAGCGAGGATGTTCACCGCGGAGGGCGCAGGGACCGTTCGGTTGGTGGTGGAGGTGTGCCCTTGCGGTTTTCGAAAGGGCCCAGGTGAGCGGCCGGCTCGACGCCGGCCGGGCGGCAGGGGACAAGCCCCTGCCCTACCGGCTGCAACGGCGCTCTACCTTGGACACGTAGGGCAGGCCACAAGAGCCTGCCGCCCGGCGCCCCGCAGGGCGCTACCTACCGTTAGGAACGGCCGTCTCGGTGGCCTTGCGGCCTACCCTCACCCCAACCCTCTCCCTGGAAGGGAGAGGGGGCTTGCTCGATCTGCTGGCCTCGGCCGGTGAGAACGAACGCTCGATTCTCTCCGCCTTCTCTGCGCTCTCGGCGGTAGAACCGTCCGACCTGGTGGGTCGCTGCTATCCCCCTGGTGTGGGCGATGGGTCGGGCGTGCCCGGGGTGGGCGAGGGCGTCGGCGTTGCCGGCCTGGCGAAACCCCGAATGTCAGTGATGACCGAGATGTTGATTAGGTCCAACTCCTGCGAGCCGGGCTTCTGGGCGTAGTAGCCGGTGCCGAGCGGGTTCAGGTCGCCTATGAGTACTGACTCCTCATGGCCGTCCTTCATCCCCAGCGTGAGCTCCATGGCGGGCTGCGCCAACCCGTACTGCGACAGGTCGTCGACCTTGTCCGCTACCAGACGATCGGCCTTCAGGATCGCCAGGCGCCAGAGCAGCGTGTCGGAGGACCACTCGTCGGCCGGCGCCTTCTCGGGGCCGACGATCCACCATTTGCCGGCGTCGTCCTTCTCGAACGCCGTCGTCTTGTCGCCGTCGCGCCAGATAACGTGAACGATGTCCTGCTCGCTGAGGGCGAAGATGACGGGCTCCGGCCCCTGGTCGGCGGTGTCTCCTGCCGCCCCTAGCTCAAAGATGTACACGAAAGCGCCAAGGGCGACGAGTGTGCCGAGCAAGATGAGCGTTCCGCGGTATCGTCCCATCTCAGCGCCTCGACCACCAGATCGAACTGCCCCACACGAGCACCAGGAGCGGCAGCAGCACGACCGAGGAAAGCCCAATCAGATTCGCCTGCTGCGATGTGAGGTACACCGTGTGGACCTCTGGCGGCTTGGGACGGATGGAGATAAGGTTTTCGCTCTCGGTCAGCCAATTGACCGAGTTAACGAAGAAGTCTCGGTTGCCGGCCATCTGGATTATGCCGTCGGCCGCGAAGTCGGCATCTCCGACCACCACCAGACGGGTCTTGGGCGGGCTACCCTGCGTGTCTCTGCTTGTCGAGGAGTCCGTCGTCTTGGCGTCGGCCTCCACCGACACGGCGATGTCGAGGGGGCCCTTCGCATCCACGCCATCGTCGTACTTCGGGTTCTGAACGTCCGTTTCCCCCCAACTCTGGTCGCTGGTGCGGGCCAGCGGGGTCACGGCCGTCCCGTCGGTGGCGCTCGCCGGAGGCGTGATGGCGGCGACGGTGGGGAAGACCGTCTGCGGCAGGTCCTTCGTAATCGGGCTCCAGCCGTATTTGGTGATGATGGGAGTGCCGGCGTCATACATCAGCGCCCGCCCGGGGTCGACCACGTAGTCCTTGCCGAGCTGGAGTCCGTAGTCGGAGAGAATCTGGCCCAGGTCGGTGTCCTCGCCCGGCTCGTACATGACCATCGCCTTGCCGCCAGCCTGGAGGTAGTCGCGCAAGGTCTGGCGCTCCTGGTCCAGCAGCGGCGTTTTGGGGTCGGCAATTATCAGGGCGGCGATGTCGGCGGGGACGGGCCCGCTGACCAGGCTCAACGTAGTCACCTCGTAGTTGTCGGCCTCCAGCGCCGCCTTGGCGGACATGTAGGAGCCCTGCCCGGAAGCCTGGCTGTTGGGATCGACCGAGCGCTCACCGTGGCCCAAGACGAAGGCGACCTTGAGCTGCTTGTTGCTCGTGATCTTGATGAGGGCGTTGGTGAAGTCGCTCTCGCTGATGCCGGTGACGTCCTGCCGCTTGTCGCCACTAAGGAAGATCAAGCCCTCGCTCGTCACGTGGTATTGCTGAACGACGGTGGGCTGCCTGTCTGGGTCGACGAACTCGTAGGTGAACTTGTCGGAACGAGCCGCGTATTCCTTGAGGAGGTCTTCCGCCTGTTGCCTGGCCTGTTGACTGCCCGAGTTGTCGCTTAGATAGATGCCGACGACCTTGATCGGCGTCTGCAGGTTGCTGAGGATGCTCAGCGTCTGGGGGCTGAGCGAATAGGCCTCAGTCTCCGTCAGGTCCCAACGATAGGTATGATGGGCGGCCGTGAAGTTCACGAGGCCGACAATGCCCACGAAGGCCAGCATCATGACGGCCGAGTTCGACCCCCGGCGGGCGCTGCGACCGGTAAGCGCGCCGGCGACGTCGGCCCCAGACCCCCAGATGGCGACCGCCAGGATGACGACTCCGGCCAGCGCCAGGCCCATGACGATGGGGCCGAGGTTTCCATAGATGATATAGTAGACAACCGAGCCGAGGAGTGCCCCCACGCCAACGTAGGCGGCGGGTAGGCTGATTCTATGCAGGAGAGTCTTCATTAGCGCCACCTCCTGGTCTCTAACGAGCGGACGGTCGCGAAGATGAAGACGCCGATCAGCGTGACGTAGTAGACGAGCCCCCGGCTGTCGATCACGCCCCTCGTGAAGTCGTTGAAGTAGGTATCGGGTGCCATATAGCGCAACACCTCGCCGATTGTCGGTCCGGCGATGTCGGCCGCGGCGCCGATCAACCAGAAGACGAGCAAGAAGCTGAACGCGATGATTGCGGCGATAATCTGATTAGAGGTCAGGGATGATGCGAACATCCCCACGGCGAGGAAGACCGCCCCGAGCAGAAGCACGCCCAAGTAGCCGCTGATGATGTGCCCCTTTTCGGGGTT
>JAJZQK010000473.1 GCA_021847625.1 Chloroflexota bacterium | reverse complement strand
ATGGCAGCGCCACAGCCACTTGTCTCCCCCTGCTCGCCCGTGGTAGAAGGGAATCGCCGCCGGTTGGGGATCGTGGACGATCACGAAGTCGAACCCACCCTCGAAGGCCTCGGCGTTTAGCCTGCCGTAGCGCTCGTAGACGTCCTTCATAGCTTCGGTGATGGGGATGTCCGCGCCCTGGAAGGCGTTGTGGAACGCCTTCGTGACGTTGAAGAACTCGTCGCTGCCGTAGATCACGCGCCACTCTGCCTGTAGCCCGACGTCCTGCATGAGCGGCACCAACGTGGTCAGTATCTCGGCCACGCCACCTCCGAAGGCGGTGGCGTTCACATGCAGTACCCTCGCCCCCTGCAGCTGCTTCGCCAAGGCGCGAATCGCTTCTACCTCTTCCTCGCCTACGAAAGTGGCGTAGTCGGCAAGGGATCTCTGCTCGACGCTAACAGGCTGTAGCATGGGCCCTCGTCCACCTCCTCGTATCTTGGGATGCTAGTCAACCCAAGAAGCGCTCTTCTCAACCGCCGTGAAAACACCAGGTTGGGCGGTGTTCTCCCGTAACGAAATACCCCTTCTCCTTCTCGCATTCTAGCAACCAATCCCGTCCCCGTCAATGCGGGTTGGCCTGGGCGGTGAGCGCCCAGGCCAACCGGATTTCTGATAGTTTGCGATTGTTGCCGAGGGACCGGCGAAGGCCGCTTGGCGCTAGACGCCCGCCACGGCCGCCACGTCGATGCCCAGGCCCTGGCCCGTCTTGACGAGGGCTTCCCAGGTCGCCTCGGGCAGGCCGATGCCGTCCCGCTCGCGCTCGGCCTTCGTGCGGAACTCCGGCTCGCCCGGCACCAGGACCTCTTTGAAGCCCGGCGCGGGCGGAATCGCCTTGATCTCGCTCACGCGGCCGCCCGCGGCCGCCATGAACTCGGTGAGGGGACGGAAGGCTTCCACGTTGATCGCCATCATGAACGTGCCCGTCTGGTTGAGCTCCCTGCCGACGGCGTCGGAGCCCGCCAGGTAAGCGCCCATCATGTCGGCCATCAGAGCCAGCGCGTAACCCTTGTGCCCACCCACGGGAAGGATCATCCCGCCGGCGTAGAAATCGTTCGCGTCGGTCGTGGGCAATCCGTCCTTGCTAAGGAGAATGCCTTCGGCCAGCGGCGCGCCCTTCGCGCGTGCCACCTGCAGTTTGCCCTCGGCGACGACCGACGTCGCGAAATCCACGAGTACCATGTCCGACTTGCCGTTCTTCTCCCCCACCGGTACCGCGAAGGAATAGGGGTTGGTGCCGAGCGTGCGCGCGGCCCCGCCGAAAGGCGCCACGGCGCAGATCGGGGGCCGGAAGCCGCCGGTCACCACCATGCCGATCATTCCGGCCTCGGCCATCATCGCCGAGTATTCGCCCAGCCGGCCGATGTGGTTCTGCTCCACCAGACCCACGACGCCGACGTTCATTTCCTTCGCCTTCTGAATGGCGAGCTCGGCCCCGAACTTGGCCGTGATCTGGCCAAAGGCCCAATTGCCGTTCACGACGGCGGTCGTGCTCGTCTCGTTCGAGGTGGTCGGCCGCGCCGACGGCACGATCATCCCATCCTTGATTAGCTCGACGTACCGGGGAACGCGGATGACGCCGTGAGAATCGTGGCCCATCAGGTTGCTCTGGACGAGCGAGTGGGCGACGTGGTCGGCGATGTCCTTCGGCGTATCCGCCGCCTGGAAGATAGCGCTGGCCGCTCTCTCGAGCTGCTCCGCTTTGAACTGCTGCAAAGTGATTTACCTCCACCGTGCGACGCACCGCAGTAGCGTGCGTGAAATTGCCTATGGCAGAGTAGCAGCTGCCAGGGTCCCTGTCAACAGAGCCCACGAGCAGCCAGGCCACCCAGCCGGACATCGGCCCCGTGCATGGCAGCTACCGTCCCACAGTCTCTGCCCCGGGCGTCCAGCTGCACTACACCGGGTCCTGGCCGGCAGCGAAAAGGCCTATAAAGTCGCCATCGACCCCCGTTACACCTGGCTCACCGCCGCCGAAGCGGTCCTACGCGAAAGCGCCAAGTACTACACCTAGGCACAACCGAGAGGGGCCGTCGCTGTCGCCGCTCGCACTTGCCCCGGCGGGCGGGAGGCGGTATAATCGCTCGCACAAGTGAATATGCTCGCGTGTTTCCGCTAGGGGCGCCCACCCGCTGAGAGCGTGCACCCACGCACCAACCCTCTGAACCTGACCTGGGTAATGCCAGCGTAGGGAAGCGGACCAAGGTTAGCAGCATTGAACTACAATGCGGCCTTTCCCTGGCGGAAAGGCCGTTTGTTATGTCCGGCGGGCCAGAAGACCCCGCGGCATATAGAGAACAGGAGGTTTGCCAACAGATGGACGATAGACTGGTTATCGCCGACAAGAGTTTCCGCTCGCGCCTGATGGTAGGCACCGGCAAGTACCGCACCTACGAGGAGATGAACGCCGCCCTCGAGGCCTCCGGCGCCGAGATCGTCACCGTCGCCATCCGCCGCCTCGACCTCGACGACCCCAGCAAGAAGACGCTGCTCGACTACATCGACTGGAGCAAGTACACGATCCTGCCCAACACGGCCGGCGCCCGCACAGCGGAAGAGGCCGTGCGCACGGCCCGCCTGGCCCGGGCCATGGGCCTGTCCAACTGGGTCAAGCTCGAGGTCATCCCCGACCCCAAGTACCTCTTTCCCGATCCCATCGCCACGCTCGAGGCGGCGAAGACGCTGGTCGACGAAGGCTTCGTCGTTCTGCCCTACATCAACGCCGACGCCATCCTCGCCAAGCGGCTGGAAGAGATCGGTACGGCCACGGTGATGCCGCTCGGCTCGCCCATCGGCTCCGGCCAGGGCATCGTCACGGCGACGCAGATCAAGGTGATCGTGGAACAGGCGCAGGTGCCGGTGGTGGTCGACGCCGGGCTCGGCGTGCCCTCCGAGGCGGCCGCGGCGATGGAGATGGGCGCGAGCGCCTGCCTGGTCAACACGGCCATCGCCCTGGCCGAGGACCCGGCCAAGATGGGCGAGGCGTTCCGCCTGGGCGTCGAGGCCGGTCGCCAGGCCTACCTCGCCGGCCGCATCCCCCGCAAGGCCTACGCCTCCGCCTCGAGCCCGCTCGAGGGCGTGGTCAGGTAGAGCGAATGGCTCGCCGCCCAGCCCTTGCCCTGCCGGCCTTGTGCCTGGTAACCGACCGCACCCTCAGCGGCGCGGACCGGCTGCCGGATGTCGTGGCCCAAGCCGTGGCCGGGGGCGTGACGATGGTGCAGCTGCGGGAGAACGACCTGCCCACCGCCGAGCTGTCCGCGCTGGCGCAAAGGCTGAAGCCGCTGCTTGGGGGCGCCGCGCTCGTCGTCAACGGCAACGCGGACGTGGCCCGGGCCGTGGGCGCCGCTGGCGTCCAGTTGGGCAGGCACTCGCCGCCGACGGCGACGGTGCGCCGACTCGTGGGACCGGATATGCTGATCGGCCGCTCCGTGCATAGCGTCGCGGAAGCGGTCGCCGCCGAACGGGAAGGCGCCGACTTCGTCGTCTTGGGCACCATCTTCCCCAGCCGCTCCCATCCCGGCCGGCCGGGCGCGGGGCTGGCGCTGGTGAGGGCCGCCCGGGCCGTCGTCCGGCTGCCTATCATCGCCATCGGGGGCATTGACGCCGCCAACGCAAGATCCGTTATGGAGGCGGGGGCCGACGGCGTGGCCGTCATCTCCGCCATAATCTCGGCGCCGGACCCTCGCGCCGCCGCGGCAGCCCTCGCCCGGGCGGTGCGGGAAGGCTGGCGCCCGTCGAGGAACGAACGATGATCACGCTGACTATGAACGGCAGGGAGAGGACCCTGCCGGCCGAGATGAGCGTTGCCAGTTACCTTGCCGACAAGAAGATCGACCCGCGCATGATCGCCGTCGAGTACAACGGGACGATTCTCGCCCGGGAGCAATTCGCCGCCGTGACGCTGCGCTAGGGCGATAACGT
>JAJZQK010000472.1 GCA_021847625.1 Chloroflexota bacterium | reverse complement strand
TAGAGGCCGAGGGCGAACTCGAGCTGGGAGGTGAAGGGCTGTCTGCCGCCGGCCGTCTTGACGCTTGGATACCAGCCGGAGATGGAGACAGCAGCAATCTTGAACGGATGGAGGCCACCAGACGCCGCCGAGGACGTGCCAGCCTGCTTCACCCTGTACCCCCAGCAGCAGGCGACCTCCGGTCCGCAGGCTACGGAAAGGCCGCTGTGTGCCAACCTTCGCGCTAATTACCAGCCGTGTGTCAGCCTTCACGCAAAAAGTGTGCGAACCTTCGCGCCAATTACCAGATGATCGGCAGGATGCAGCGACACGGAATCTATTTCTAATAGAGCCAAGTCCAAATCGATCGGTTTTTCGGCCACTGGAGCGGGGAAACGGTCTTTGACTCTCTGTTCGCCTGCCGCGTGATTTTCGACTATCGCTATCCGGCAGATTGGTCAGAATCCAGCCGTCCGCCCACCCAAGTCTTATGGGTAACTCTGAAGTAATCGAACCTCGCCTGCCTCGACGTGGGTCTCGACCCGCGACGCTACCCTGCGAAGCTCTGGGCCGTGACACGACTTTCACAAACTCGTCTGGAATAGTTGCCAGGCAGTTCTCAGGTAACTCTGGGGTAACCGGGGCACTCTACTCTGCGGAGCGTGCATGTGGTTTGGTCGGCTTTGCCCGAAAAGGCCGACGAGGATGGTCTCGACCTCGACTCGGTGGGATGCGGCTGGCGTTTGTCGGCCCGCGAGCGTGCTCTCCCAAGTAGAGTCCAAAGAGACCGACGGCGAGGCTCGGCCGCGCCAGTGCTGGATTGAAAATGAGCTTGCTCTCCAGTGCCGATGATCAGAGCCAATCGGAGCTTGGAACGTATTGGAAAGGAGGATGAGCAGGAGAGGAACAGCAGGACAGGGTCAGAAGAGCCGACAGTGGTCAGGCGCGTTTTCGTGAGCGTACTGGGATCTGAAAGGGATTGGCCCATCGCCCCCCTGGCTCCGGAGCTGCGACCATCTCGAAGGCAACGAGTCCGCAGTCTGGAGATCGACCGGGCGTGGGCGCTGCGGTGCCGCAGCCAACTTGGGCAGACGGCCAGCGCGTCCTCAGCCAAGTCGACCACCGCTCGGTGATGGCTTCTGCCCGCCGCTTGATGCCGAGCATGCACTTGCGCATCATCACTACGTCGCCGACGTCGAGGAGCAGGTTGAACAGGATCCACGGCGAGAGCCAGTTGTACCGCATCCGCACCCTGGTAATGAGGCGGGTGCGCCCTCGATCCATCGGAAAGAGACCCCAGAACCATGAGGTGTCACCTTTATCGTCGCCCCACAGCATCCAACGGTTGGGTTCGAGGGCCTTCACCCAGAGGCCCTGCTTGCCGTCGGGGCTCATCGGCACGAGATCGCCGACCTCAAGGTGCTGGAGTTCCGGGATGATGCGCTCCGCACTGGGGCTGCCGAGATTGTCAACGAGATCGTAGCTGTACCATCCGGCCCGCTGGCAACCGATCTGCACTAGCCACGGCCAGATAGCCTCCGGCCGCGCCTCGACGGTGACCGCCCGGGTGGCGTTGAACGTGGGACGCGCTACGACCTCGTCTCCTGGCACTGCTCGGGCGACCTCTTCATCAGTGGCGCCCCACCTCAGTTGCCAGGGACGGATCACAAGCATGTACATGGAGAAGGCAGCCGCTCCAGCAACCACACTCCTAACCTTCGCCATCGTCAGTCGCACCATGGCCACACTTCCGCGAGGCGTGATTGAGAAACGTGCCAAGTAGCCCGGCATATCGAAACGGGCAGCTTGCCACCACCCAGTGTACCGCAAGCACGGTCCGCGCGGCCAAGGCGCCGAGCCACTGATGTCTGCCGGCCGAACGTGTGGATCATCCCCATCGGCTCCCCCTTGGCAATCCCGCCCTGTCCCCGAGGACGTGGCCAGGACCTTGTGCTCGATCCTGGATCCGACTCCGTGCTGAACCCCAATCCAAGATCGAAGGAACTGCGCCCATAGCGTCAAAGCTGGCGCGGGACGCCTGAGGTTGCCAACCCCTCCCTTCGCACCATACCCCACCGGTCCAGTCCTCACATCGGACCTCGCCCTGCTCCTCCCCATCCCGCCAGTTGAAAGGAGAACATTCGATGGTCCGTGCGCCGCCCAAACTTCGCCCTCCATGGTCCACTCTACCCGCTGTTGTCCACTCTATCCACTGTCCGGGGGCCCAAGGGGCGCCCTACAACAGCCATTTCCTGCAGGAGAGGAGAGCCCATGTCAGAAAACAACCGCAGCCTTCTAGCCTGCCTCCGCGGGTGGCCAGGCACGATCCGCGTTTGGCTTGCGGGCCGCGTCCGATGCGGCCGACAAGCGCTCTACCACCTGCGCAACCCCGTTCCCGTCGAGGTGCTGATCGTCGACCGCGACAAGCGTCGGGCCCTTGAGGGGGAACTGCGGCGCGGCCTTCGTCGGCTCGGCGGGGCTGTGGGCACGCCCCTTCCCACCCACGCCGCCGTGGTCGTCCAGCAGATCCTCAAGACCGATCGCCAACTCGCAGGCTGCTACCAGCTCTGGCAACGCCCCGATGGTGCTCGCTGCGCGCTCTTCCGGCTGGCGCTTCAGGTGAACGGCCAGCATTTCAGCCCCGATGAATTGCTAGCTGCCCTCGCCGAACAGTGGATTGGCCTGGCCATCGAGCAGAGCGGCACTCCCAGCGTGCTGGTCCCCGTCGAGCTCGACCCTGCTCGGCCACCCGAAACCAAGCGTCTTGCCGCCCTTCGGCCCGACCCCCTGGCACCCCATCCAAACGGTACAAGAGCCAGCGAACAAGCGGCCTGAGTCAGCGCGGCTCAAGCCGCCCATCCACTCCAGCATTCCATCAGAAAAATGAGGAGGCACATCATGTCCCGGTCCATCGTGGTCAAGAGCTTCGCCGAGTTGGCGGATGTGCTCAATCTGGACGACTTGTCGGAAGGTCCAGCCGCCGAAGCTGGCGACAGCGCTGCCCCATCGGCGACCCAGGAGACTCCCGTGTCTGATCTCGCCGGCCTGCTGGCCGAGCTGGAGACGGCGAGCGCGACCCTAGCCGCCATCGCCCGGAGGGACCAGGAGGCGAGAGCCCTTGCGCTGCTCGACCTGGAGCAGTACGACGCGCTGGTCGCGCGGCAACAGGAGGCGGAGCGTGCCTGCCAGAGGGCTCGCCAGGTGCGGCTGGAGTCCGAGGCTCTGGTCGCGGCGGCCTTCGCCGAAGAGGCACGGGTTGCGGCAAAGCGAACTGCCAACGTCGCCGCCAGGACCGAAGCGGCCGCGGCTGCCCTGGCCGATCAGTGCGGGCACGAGACCGAACGGCTCGCGGCACAACTCGATCTGGAGCGGTTGCTGGCGGAGCGTCGCCGGCAGGAGGAGGCAGAAAAAGCGAAAGCCGCCGAGGCCGAGCAGGCCTGGCGACTCTCCGGAGCCCTCGCCCGAACGAGAGAAGCGCTCGAAGCGGGGCGATTCGAGGAAGCGAAGGGCCTGCTGGGATCCGTTGCTGGCGAGTTCCCCGACAGTCCTGAGATCAACTCCCTCAAGCAGATCATTGCACAGCGCGAGCTGGATGTCAAGCTCTCGGCGGCCGAGGAAACGCTGTGGGCTGCCCGCCGGGAGTTCCGGCGGGATCCGGCGGCGACCCTGGCTCGCCTGGAGGCCCTGGACGTCGAGGGGCTCCCCGAAGACCTCACCCGGCAGCTCTTCGGAGAGTGGGCACGGGCCTGCGCCCGTCTCTGCCGGGACCGCGAGATCGCCGAGCCTCTGCGGTACGCCCCAGACCCGGGGCGCGGGGCAGTCATCGCCCGCGAGAGCCCGGGCGGAAGCTACGTCGTCGTCAGCGCCCTCGGCATGGGACCCAACTGGCAGCCCGGCAGCGTCGTCGGGGAGCGCCAGGTCCGGCGAGCCCGCCCCCTCCGCTAGCGTCCGGTCGTGTGGTTATCGGCCCCCGGGCAGACAT
>JAJZQK010000471.1 GCA_021847625.1 Chloroflexota bacterium | reverse complement strand
GCGGTCATGGAAGATGCGGAGCTGCAGCTCGTTCAAGATAGATCCCTCCCACTTGTACGAAAAAGACGCCGGGTGCCTCTGATGGGGCTGCCCGGCGTCGGCTTGGCATTGGTCAGTCTGCGTGAAGCGTGCAGGTAATGAGTCGGGCGACGGCTTGGAGAAGTGAGTTGCCGGCGACAACACACGCTTGGGTCTCGATCAGCCAGCGTCGGCCGTAACGGGCCACAAGCATCTTCGAGCTGTGCAGCAGCACCTGGGATGATGGTCTGGACCCTGACGAGAGGACCATACTCTCGATACGGTCACGCATGTCGATTCCTCGCTTTCGAGATAGGACCACCAGGCCACGCACCCCGGCGCACGGCAAGGCCGGCGTAGCCGCCGTAGGGCAACCTTGCCGGGAGCCGGAGTGTGTGGCAGAAGGCTGCTCTAAGAGGCCAGCCGCCACCTTCCGTTGCCGAGCGGCTGGAAACTCGGGTTGATCTGCAGCGTCTGGCGCACCTTCGCCTGCCAGTTGGAGTTTGAGCGCGTCTTGGCGTGCCCGTCGACCTCGCCGTAGAGCCCCTGCAGGTCCGACTGCCCACCCCTGGCCCTGAGTGCAGCGTATACGACGTCACGCCAAGTCTGGGCCTCACGCTCGCGCAGGTCGATGTTCCAGCTCACGCCCCACGAGACCGGCTGAAGGTAGGCGTCGTCTGCTGTTGGCTCTTGCTGCGGTTCTTTTAGCTCCTCTTTGTTTCTGGCTTCACGGTGATCGCCTGATCCCCGAGCTGATTCCAGGATTCCAAGAAGGGCCTGATCGGGATAGCCTCTGCTTTTGCGCCATTCAGCGGATTGTTGATGAAGATCTGGGTCCTGTCATATCCCACCATCAGCACCGTATGATCGAGCGGTGTGAACCGCACAGGTCCCTTCGGGCTGTTCCACAAACCCCATTCGTTCGTCGGCTGGAACGTAGTCGTCGTCCAGAGTACGACGGGCGTCCCGTCGGCTACAACCCGCTCGATGTCCGCAAAGGGCTTGCCAGTCAGATCCAGTGCCCGTCCCGGCAGGATACGATCGAGTAAACTCGCGAGCGGGCCATGGTAGATGGCGTAGCCTAATCCTGCCTGATAGACGCTGCCGACGAATCCAACGTTCGGGTTGCCCCAGAAAACCACCTTACCGTTCTGCACGATGCGCTTGGTGGGATCGTAGGGCTGCTCCTTCGCAAGGGTGAGATAGCTGACGGGATGCCCCACTGCGCTTAGCAGCATGGAGAGGCTCGTCACCTCGCAGCCGTTGGGCAGCTTGGGGTACTGGTCTTGGGGCCGGACGTTGAGCAGCGCCGCCACGGGCAGAGACGCCGGCCGTCGCACGGTCGCGACCGAACCGGACGGTTTCGGCGCCCTTGCTGTGCGCAAGGCCAGTATCGATGCGAGCACGCCCGAAACTCCGAGGGCATAGCCTACGGCCAGCAGAATAAGCGCAGAGAGAATCCGCCGGGAGAATCCGGACCTGCGCCCTGCCGAACGCCTCATTCCAGTGCAGCCCCCTCAGGTGACAGTCATCGTCAGGCCGCAGCTAGAGCGGACGAGACATCATCTCGCGGTGTCAGACGAGCAGCGTGCGGACAGTCCATAGGTCCCGGTCCACGGTCCCGCCCCGTCCCATGCGCGTCAGGAAGAAGCGCCGGCTCCCGCCGATCCAGCGCGCGAATCCGCTTGAGCGTATTTCGTCGTACGGTGGCGATATGTCGATGTCCCATGGCATATAGCACTGCTCCTATCGACGAGGTTGACCGTCGCCACAAACCGAATCCGATCGGCCCAACTGAGACTTCCAATGTCAGCACGAATGCCATAACTCCTATTCTGTTCATGCAGAGGCGTACTTCTAAAAACCTGGTGGCCATATGAACGGCACGGTCTTGGGTACGGATCCGGGTGCGCCATAGCCAACGACGATTTCGTCGTGCGGGTGCAATACGTATCGGGTCGGATCGGGAACTGGCTTACCATCGATGTAGACCTGGACGGTTTTCCCATTGGTGTCCGTATACGCGCCGATTTGAGTGCCTGTGAACTTGACCCCCCAGATGTCAAAGAACGCGCCGAGGGTGAACGCATCGGACGGCTGGGAGGCCTCGATGTGGATGATCCCGGAGGTGTCGTGGGTGTGCATCGGCGACTCAAGTTGATCGGCGAAGGAGATTCCCACGTTGGCCGGTACGGTCACCGGCTGTCCGTTCACGTAAATTGCCAAGTGGGCGTGGATGTGGTAACTCTCGTCGCCATTCGGTGGAAGGTCTAGAGCCGCGAGCCTTGCGGGTAGAAACGCATATTCGGGGGACCACGGCGCCGGAGTGATCTCTAAGCCTCGCAGGTTACCTGCGTTGACCATTGGGGCGATGTTCTGAGGATGAGCTGGTGCAGCACTGACCGCGACGAAGACGATTAGGGCAACGCCAGCCAGACCGGCCAGACCGCCCCATAGCACCCTTCGCCGCTGCGCCGCAACTTGCTGTTGGTATGAACCGCGATAGCGGGCTGTCGAGACGTGACCGACACGTTTCGGGGTTGAGCCGGTCCTGGTCCGCTTCTTACCCGTCATGCCCCGGTCACCTGCGCGACAGTGTCCTGGTGCTGCGCGACGCGGAGGAGTCGTGCCGCGTTGAGTGCTACTGCCACGTCAGGTACCGCCTGGGACGCTGCAGCGATCGCCGGACCGATCAGCCCGGCGGCGGCGAGGCCCATGACCAGCACATTGAACGCGATGCCGAAGATGATGTTCTGGCGGATGACGCCATACGTCCGCCTTCCCAGACGCACGGCCTCTGGTAGTTGCGTCCAGTCGTCACGCAGTAGTACGACGTCAGCGGACTCCAGAGCGATGTCTGTCCCGGCCATTCCCATGGCCACGCCTACATCGGACTGGGTGAGTGCAGGCGCGTCATTGATGCCATCACCGACCATGGCCACGCGGCGCCCCTCCGCCTGAAGGTGACGCACGGTGGCGATCTTGTCCTCGGGCAGCAGGTTGGCGGC
The DNA here is from genome assembly GCA_021847625.1 of Chloroflexota bacterium. Next base: position 937 of record JAJZQK010000471.1, on the reverse strand, counting down.
GACCTCGCCGATACCAGCCTGGCGAGCGATTACTGCGGCCGACCGTTCGTTGTCGCCAGTCAGCATCACCACGCGTCGTAGCCCCAGTCTCTGGAGTTCGCTGACCGCTTCCGCCACCGCTGGTCGCAGCGTGTCAGCAGCCGCGATCACACCGACGACATCGTGGTCCCTCGCGAGGAACACAACGGTTTTGCCGTTACCTTCAAGTTCTGCGGCTTTCCGATCCGCTTCCGCGGATATCACGACTCCCTGTTCTGCCAGTAGGCGCTTCGCCCCGAGGGCAAGCGTATGGCCGTCGACGGCTCCCGTGATTCCCCTTCCTGGGAGAACCCGGATGTTGTCAGCCGCACTTGGCGCGAGGCCGTACTTGGCCGCTTCTGAGAGGACTGCGGTCGCCAGTGGGTGCTCGGAGTAGTGCTCCAGTGTCGCCGCCAACCGGACAACTTCGTCGGCTGCGAGATCGCCAAAATTCACTACGTCCGAAACTACGGGTCGGCCGTGCGTCAACGTTCCGGTCTTATCAATGGCCAGGGTATCGACCTTGGCCAGAGCCTCTAGGTACAGCCCGCCCTTGATCAGCAGGCCACGGCGAGCCCCGGCCCCAACCCCTGCGACCACCGACAGCGGCGTGGCCAGTCCGACCGCGCATGGGCATGCCGCCACGAGCACGGCGATCGCCGCGATCACGTTGTGACTGAGGACCAGGGTCATAGCGGCAGCGGTCAGTACCAGGGGGAGAAATGCCGCCGAGAACCTGTCCGCAAATCGCTGAACGGGCGCCTTGTGGGCCTCGGCTTCCTGCACGAGCTGGAGAATGCGGCCCAGAGTAGAGTCCTCACCCACCCGCAGCGTTTCCACCTCTAGGAAGCCCAACTCATTGATTGTGCCGGCGAATACGTCGTCGCCCCGGTCTTTCTCGACCGGAATCGGTTCTCCG
>JAJZQK010000470.1 GCA_021847625.1 Chloroflexota bacterium | reverse complement strand
GCTGCGCGTCGCGAGTCAGCCGGGAAGTGGCACGACCGTCACCGTCGTCTGGCGGGATGGCTCCACGAGCCTTGACGTAGTGGCGACCGAGCCCAGTGTCGTGGCTGATTCCTAATGTCCACCCCGTGGCCCACCCGCCGAAGTGGCCAGGTCATAGACCCGCCCCCGGTATAAACCAAGTCCGGCCATGTGCCGGGCGCGCAAGGGGCTTCAGTCGCCCATCATTGGAATTGCGATGCAGGAGCGTTGCAGTTCAAGGCGAGGGGGTTGCCAGTGCGCATCTTGTTGGCCGACGACCGACCCGAAATCCGTTCCGCGCTGCGGCTGCTCTTGGAGCAGGACCCCGACGTTACCGTGGCAGCCGAGGCGACCGCCGTCGAGGATCTGCTGGTGGAATTGGAGCGCCATAGCCCCGACCTGCTTCTCCTCGACTGGGAGCTGCCCGGCCTCAGGGCCGGCGAGGGGCGAGACGGCGGCGACGGCAGCCTGCTGGCCCATCTGAGCGAGAGGTGCCCGGAGCTGCGGGTGGTGGCGCTGAGCGGACGGCCAGAGGCGCAGGAGGCTTCCCTGGCGGCTGGCGTCTCGGCCTTCGTGAGCAAGTGCGATCCGCCCGAGCGCTTGCTGGCGGTGCTGCGAGACGGCCGCTCCAAGCGGCCAAAGTGTATAATTGAAGACGGTTCGTGATGCCAGTTGGGCGCAGCCGCGTTCGACTGGCATCGTGCTGATACGATTGCATTCGGGGGAGCCCTGCTCTCCGTCCGTGCCTGCACGTAGTGGCCGGCGCCTTGGCGTCATTCCCGCGGAAACGGGAATCCATCCGGTAGGCGGCCAAACCGGAGACTGGATCCCCGCTTGCGCGGGGATGACAACGGGGGCAGAGTGAAGGATGGGCCTGATCACACTGGATCCCCGCTTGCGCGGGGATGACAGGAGCGCCGACAGAGGCTCTGTTGGCCCTTCCGCTAGCGAGCACCCGGGCAGCAACGGCTACGTCGGTCTATCTGGGCCGGAGAGGTGGATGGAAAGGTAGGTTTGGCTGGTGATAAAGTCGATCTTCTGGAACGGGCACGATCACCGCTTGCGTGCCCTCTGGCGGCTGCTGCTATTCGGCGTGCTGCTGATCGTGTCCACTTTAGTGCTCACCATACTGCTGGGGATGTTCCTCAGTTTCGTGGTGGAGGCGCTGGCGGCAGAGGCGGGGACCCTCGGCCCCGTTAGCACTCTGCTCACCCTGCTCACAACCTTGTTCAGCGTGTGGGTCGCCGGACGCTTCCTCGACCGGCGGCGATTTGCCGACTTCGGCTTTCGCCTGAGCCGTCGTTGGTGGCTCGACTTCGGCTTCGGCCTGGCCCTCGGGGCGGTGCTGATGCTGGGGATATTCCTGGTCGAGCTGGCAGCTGGCTGGATCACGATCACCGGCACCTTTCAGACCGCCCAGCCGGGGCAATCCTTTGCGCTGGCGCTGCTGACGCCCATCGTCGTGTTCCTGGCGGTCGGCTTCTACGAAGAGCTGCTCAATCGCGGCTACTTCCTCCAGAATCTGGCCGAAGGGTTGAACTTCCGCTTCATCGGCCCCCGGGGAGCAGTGGTGCTGGGCTGGATCATCTCGTCGGCGCTGTTTGGCTTCTATCACGCCGCGAATCCCAACGCGACGGTAACTAGCTCGGTCAACATCGCCATCGCCGGGCTGTTCTTGGGCCTGGGCTACGTCCTGACCGGCGAGCTGGCGCTGCCGATTGGGCTGCACATCACCTGGAACTTCTTCCAAGGTATCGGTTTCGGCTTCCCGGTGAGCGGCATCGACTTCTCGCACGTCAACTTCATCGCCATCAGCCAAGGAGGCCCGGACCTATGGACGGGAGGCGCCTTCGGGCCGGAAGCGGGCCTGATGGGCATCCTCGCCATGGTCGCCGGCAGCCTGCTCATTCTGGGCTGGGTGCGCTGGCGCCGGGGGAGGATCAGCTTCGCCCTGACCATTCCCGAGCCGCCCCGGGGCGTGATGGCGGTCGCGAGGCCGGCAGGCGCCGGGGAATCGGAGCCTCTCGGGGAATGAGGCCAATTATGGGTGTCAGTGATCCGCTTGTTGGCGGCTAAGACGTAGCGGCCGGCGTCTCCCTCGGGCCTGCGGCCCCAGGGACCTCGTCTGCCGGCCGGGTGGCGGCCAGACCTCGGTCCCTGGGCGCAGCCCAGGGGGACGGGCCGCCACTACGCAATAGCACGAATCGAAAGGGGACTCAGCCTACGGCACTTGGTATACGGCAAACCTACCGTGGGTGCCCGCCCCGGCGCTCGCGTAGAGCGCGTTTGCGTTCGAGGAGATGCTCGGTGGTGGAGCTGGCCACGGCAGTCCCGGATTGCATGGCCGGTTGGCGCTGTCCTGATTGGCGGCCACGGCCGACGGCCAGCTCCGGCCGGCGCAACGCCTGCCACTTGACGGCAGGCAGGGCGAGCCGACGTGAGGCGATCTCCAGCGGCCAAAGGATGCCCGCGAGGAGGAGCAGGAGCGGCCAGGCCGGCCAGCGGGCCATGGTTGGTTGGGTAGGCGGGGAAACGACCTCGGCGACGTCCGTCAGCACCCGTCCGTTCCCGGCCTTCGCCAACTGGCCAAGGAAGGGCTGGGCGATGCCGGCCTCGCGGTACTCGGCGGGGTACGGTGCCACCCAGCCGGCCTCGCCGGACAGCTCCACGCCCTCCGCGGTCGTCTGCTTTACCTGGACCACGTAGGCCCCGGGCTCGGGCAAGTCCAGGCGCGCTTGGTAGCGGCCGGGCCCGGCCGGGTCCAGGGTAACCTCTTGGCGCTGGTTGTTGGGGCCGACGAGATAGCTAGTGGTCGGCCGCACCTCTTCCCAACCGCTGCGGTTCTCGGCCGTGACGACGAGGGACGTCTCTCCCTCGGTCTGCACGCCGACCGTCACCTCGCCGGTATCCTGAGCGGGCAGCAGCCAGGAGAGCACGTTGCTCCAGAGGGTCAGGGCGGCGGGCTCGTCGGTCCACCCGGCGCTCCAGCGGCCGCCGACGTCGGGGGTCCAGGCCACCGCGCGGCCTAGGCCGTACTGCCAGGCCGCGAGCACGGGGTCGCCCTCCGGCGACACCAGCACGACCTCGCCTCTTTCCTTGGCCGTCGTGCCGACGTAGCCGTCGAGGGGGGGCACCGAGCTTAGCCCCTGCAAGAGAGGGCCGGCGGAGGCGGCGGCGGGATAGAAGTGGTTGTCGACCAGGATCGTTCGCGTGGCCATGATCGTCTCGCGGGCGAAGATCTGGGGGATGTTCTCGGGGCTGTCGGCGTAATGATAGCGCCCGCGGCCGGTGCGAGCCATCGCCTCCAGCAGGCCGGTGTCGGCGTCGCTGCCGACGGCCACCGTGGAGAGGCTGACGCGCGCCTCGCGCATATCCGCCAGGAGCTGGACGTAGTCGCCGCCCGAGCCCGACTGGCCGTCCGTGAGGAGGATAATGTGCTTGACGTCCGCGTCGGCGTTGCGGATTGCCGCGAAGGCCGCGCTCACGGCCGGGAAGATTTCGGTCCCGCCCCCGGCGTAGACACGGCCGATGGCCTGCTCCAGCGCATCCCGTTCGCTGAGCGGGGTCAGCGGCGCCACCCACTGGGGGACTGTGTCGAAGGCCAGCACGGCCGCCTGGTCGTCGGGGCGGAGGAGACGGATGCTGCGGACGGCGGCCTCCTTGGCCATCTCCACCTTCTGGCCGGTCATGCTGCCTGACTTGTCGATGACGAGCGCCAGGGCGACCTTGGGCTGGCGGCCGCGCCCGCGCAGGTCCATGTATACCGGCAAGGCCTCCTCGACCGGCGTGTCGGCGTAGCCGCCCGGCCCGAACGAGTCGGGTCCGCCCGTCATCACCAGCCCCCGCCCCAGGTCCCGGGTATACCGTTCGAGAAGATCCGTCGCGCCCGGAGGCAGCGCGTCGGCGGGCACGTCGGCGAGAACCGTCGTGTCGTAGCGCGCCCAGGC
>JAJZQK010000469.1 GCA_021847625.1 Chloroflexota bacterium | reverse complement strand
CAGGCCATGACGATGCGGCCGCGCGTGTCTTTCTCGTCGCGGAACTGCTTAACGGCGCACTGGCGGCAGGCGCCCACCGAGTGCATCGCCGGATGCCAGCAGAAGTAGGGCAGGTCGAAGCCGAGCGATAGGCAGGCCTGCAAGAGGTTCAGCCCGTCCGCCACGCCATAGGGCACGTTATCGACATAAATGGTCGGCAATCAAGACCTCCACGGACAGCGCTGTTCGCGCGCGTGGCGTGTGAAGTCGTCGCCAAAGAATTTGAGCGCGCTCTGCAGCGGCTCCATCGCCCCGGGCGCCAGGGCGCAAAAAGTCTTGCCGAGCCAGAGCCCGGAAGTCTGTTCCTTGAGGATGGCGATGTCCCCCTCGCTGCTGCTGCCCTGCTCCAGGGCGCTAAGCAGTTTGGCCACCCAGGGCAGGCCCTCCCGACAGGGGGTGCACCAGCCGCACGATTCCAGGGCGAAGAACTGCTGCAGGTTGAGCACGAAGCCGACCGGGCAGGTCTGGTCGTCAAGTACCACCATCGTCCCCGTGCCCAGGCGGCTGCCGGCCTTCTGCACCGTGTCGAAGTCCATCTGGACGTCGAACTGGTCGGGCAGCAAGAAGTCGGTGGAGGCGCCGCCGGGGATGAGCCCTCGGCAGGTCAACCCCTCGCGCATACCGCCCGCGTGGTCCTCGAAAATCTCGCGGATCGTGGTGCCCATCGGCAGCTCCCAGAGGCCCGGCCGCTTCACCTTGCCGGAAACGCCGTACAGCTTGGTGCCGCCGTCGTTCGTCTTGCTCAGACCCTTGTACCACTCGGCGCCGTTGGCCAGGATGTGAGGCACGTTGCAGAGGGTCTCGGTGTTGTTGACGATGGTCGGTTTGCCCCACAGCCCGCTCACCTGCGGGAAGGGCGGCCGGGAGCGCGGCGTCGCCCGTTTGCCCTCCAGCGAGTTCAGCAGGGCGCTCTCCTCGCCACAGATGTAGCGCCCGGCGCTGGTGTGCAAGTGCATCGTCAAGTGGAAGCCCGAGCCCAGGATGTTCTGGCCCAGATAGCCCGCGGCGTAGGCTTCGCCGATCGCCTTCTCCAGGCGCTGGTACGCCAGCTTGTAGGCCCAGCGCAGGAAGACGTAGGAGATCTCGGCCTGGATGGCGTAGGCGGCGATGATCATGCCCTCCAGCAACTGGTGGGGATTGCCCTCGACCAGGTAGCGGTCCTTGAACGTGCCCGGCTCCATCTCGTCCACGTTGGCGATCAGGTACTTGGGCCGAGGCGCGCCGTCTCCCATCGGCACCACGCTCCACTTGACGCCCGTGGGAAAGCCGGCGCCGCCCCGCCCGCGCAGGTTGGCCTGCTTCACGGCCTCCTGCACCTCGGTCGGGCTCAGGGCCAGGGCCTTGCGCAGCCCCTGGTAGCCGCCCGCCTTCTCGTAGCCGGCCAGGTCCAGGGGCGGCTCGCCCGGTCTGATGTTCTTGGTGAGGGGCGTCTCCATTCGCCTACTCGTACCTCGCCAGGATTGTGTCGAGCTCTGGTGGGGTCAGATTGCCGTACAGGTCGTCGTCCACCAGCATCACCGGCGCCAGGTCGCAGGCGCCCAGGCAGGCCGTGGGCAGCACGGTGAACCGGTTATCGGCGGTCGTTTGGCCGAGGAGAATGCCCAGACGGTCCAGCAAATAGTCACGCACGTTCTCGTAGCCCATCACCCAGCAACTGATGCTGCTGCAGACGAAAATGACGTGCCGGCCCACCGGCTTGCGATAGATCTTGTCGTAGAACGTGGCGACCGCGTCCAGTTCGGCCGCGCTCAGGCCCAGCACCGGCTCCAGGTCGGCCAGGGCCTCGTCGGAGACCCAGCCGCGATGGCGCTGTACTACCTTCAGTGCCTCTATGCCGGCCGCCTCGCGGAATTCGTAGTTGGCCAGCTCGGCCTCTATCTCGCGTTGCTCGTCAGGGCTCAGCATCAGGTCATACCACCGCGTTCCGCGTAGCGCGGGGGCTTGTCCCCTGCGGTCCAGCCGACGCCAAGTAACCGGAGCGACCAGAAAGGGCTGAAGCCCTCACTACAAGCACGAGGGCTTTGTCGTTCGTAGTGCGGACTTCAGTCCGTTCCTCGCGCCCGGCTCCCTGGTAGCGGGGGGCTTGTCCCCCGCGGCGCCACCCATCAAGACTGCGGGGGATGCCACTCCCGAGTGGCGACCCCCGCGCTACGAGTCCAACGCTCATCTGTCCACGTCCGACATCACGAAATCGATACTCCCCAAGGTCGCCGTCAGGTCGGGGATCATGAAGCCGCGCACTATCTCCGGCAGCATCTGCAGGTGCGGGTAGGACGGAGTGCGAATCCGTATCCGGTAGGGGATCGTATCGCCGTCGCTAATCACGTAGTAGGCGTTGGCCCCCTTGGCCGCCTCTGTGGTGTAAGTCGATTCGCCCACCGGCAAGTTCGGCCCCCAGCTCACGCCCAGGAAGTGGGTGATGAGCGTCTCGATGTCGTGCATCGTGTAGCCTTTGAGCGGGGGGGTAGTCAGCGGGTGGGGGGACTTGTACGGCCCCGCCGGCATGTTCTTGAGGCACTGCTCGATGATGCGCAGGCTCTGGCGCATCTCCGCGATGTGCACCAGCGCGCGGGAGTAGCAGTCGCCGCCTGTGGCCGTGGGCACCTCGAAGTCGAACCACTCGTAGCCTGAGTACGGGCGCGCCTTGCGGAAGTCCCAGGCCAGGCCCGTGGCGCGCAACCCGGGGCCGGTGACGCCCCACTCGATCGCCTGCTCCTGGGTGTACCTGCCGACGCCCTGGGTGCGCGCCTTGAAAATGCTGTTTTGCAGCACCATCTGTTCGTACTCGTCGATTCTGCCGGGCAGGAAGTCGACGACTTCGCCCACCAGATCGTCCCATCCCTGGGGCAGGTCGGCGGCGACGCCGCCGATGCGGAACCAGCTGGGGTGCAGGCGAGCCCCGGTGATGGCCTCGGAGACGCCGATCACCCGCTCCCGGTCGTTGAAAGCATAGAAGACCGGCGACATGGCGCCCAGGTCCTGGGCAAAGGTGCCGTAGAAGACGAGGTGGTTGGAGATGCGGTACAGCTCCGCCAGCATCACCCGGATCACCTTGGCGCGGTCGGGCACCACGATGCCGGCGAGCTGCTCCACCGGCATCAGGTACGCCATGTTGTTCAGGACGCCCCCCAGATAGTCCACGCGGTCGGTGTAGGGAATGTAGGTGTGCCACGATTGGCGCTCGCCCATCTTCTCGGCGCCCCGGTGGTGGAAGCCGATGTCCGGCACGGCGTCCAGGATCTCCTCGCCGTCGAGCTGGAGGATGATGCGGAAGGGACCGTGCGTGCCCGGGTGCTGCGGGCCGACGTTAAGGAACAGGAAGTCCTCGTTCTCGCTGCGCCGCTTCAACCCCCACTCCTCCGGACGGAAGCGCAGTGCCTCCTGCTCCTCCTCTTCCTTCTGCTCGGTCATTGTGAAGGGGCCGATCTCCGTGGCCCGGGCGGGATGGTCCTTGCGCAATGGATGGCCGACCCAGGTGGGAGGCATAAGGATGCGGCGCAGGTTGGGATGCCCGTCCAGCACGATGCCGAACATGTCCCAGGCCTCGCGCTCGTACCAGTTGGCCGCCGGCCAGAGGTCGACGATCGTGGGCAAAGAGGGGGACTCGCCGGCTAGCGGCACCTTGAGGCGCACGTCGGCATTGCGCTCGTAGGATAGCAGCTGGTAGACGACGGTGAAGTCGCTCGCCGTCTTGTTCAGGCGGTTGGCGCGGTTGCGCTCGTCGATGGCGGTGAGGTCGAACAGCGTGCGATACGGTAGCGGCACGTCGTACTTAAGGAAGCGCAGGGCCTCGTGCACGCGTGCCTTGTCCACCCAGAGGGTGGGGATGGCGTCCGCCGTGGGTTGGACAGTGAAGGCCTCGGCGCCAAAGCGGCCCTGCAGCTCGCGCACTACGTCGTGCTCTTGACTCATCGTGGCTGTGAGACCTC
>JAJZQK010000468.1 GCA_021847625.1 Chloroflexota bacterium | reverse complement strand
ATCTATGGGCGCGGGGGCGGTGTCCCCGCGACCTTGACTATCTATGGGCGCGGGGGCGGTGTCCCCGCGACCTTGACTATCTATGGGCGCGGGGGCGGTGGTGTTGCCGGTGAAATAGGGCCGGAAATCCCCCTCGGCAAAGGGGTCGATGCCCAGCAGGTGAAAGGTGCGACCGGGGTAGTCGGGCGCGGCGAGGTCAGCCTCCACTACCGGTGCCGACGGTCGCACGCCCAGGTCAAGCCGCAGGTGGCGGTAGAGGTCGTCCGGCAGGCCGCTGGGACCGCCCACCACCTGATGCGTGGCCCGGCCGGCCACTGTCTCGCCGGCCAGGGCAAAGGCCCGCCGGGCGCTGTCGTTGGCCAGGTCGATAGAGACGACCACGGCCACGCCCAGGGCGATGCCCAGCGTGGCCAGGGCCACCTGCCAGGCATGCCTGCTGAGGTGGCGCAGGCTGGCCAGCCAGAGGACGCGGCTCACGAGTCCTCCAGCAGCGGCGCCCGTTCCACGAGGTGCCCCCCTTGCACGCTGAACACCCTGTCGGCCAGGCCGGCGGCTTCGACGCTGTGAGTCACCATCACCAGAGTCTTGCCCGCCGCCCGCGAGAGCCGGTCGAGCAGCGCCAGCACCTGGCCACCAGTTTCGGCGTCGAGGTTGCCCGTCGGCTCGTCGGCCAGCACCAGCAGAGGGTCGTGCACGAGCGCCCGGGCCACGGCCACCCGCTGCTGTTCGCCCCCCGAGAGGCGGTCGGGGAAGGAAGCTGCCCTGTCGGCGAGACCCACCTCGGCTAATAGGGCCAGGGCCCGCCCTTTGTCCCGGCGACCGTTGAGCTCCAGGGGCAGCAGCAAGTTCTCTTCAACTGTGAGCGTGGGGATCAAGTTGTAGAACTGAAAGACGAAACCGATGTGGCGGCGCCGGAAGCGGGTGCGCGCCTGTTCGGAGAGGCCGGTGAGGCAGATGCCGTCGACCATGACCTCGCCGCTGGTCGGCAGGTCGATGCCGCTGATGAGGTTGAGCAGCGTGGACTTGCCCGAGCCGCTGCGGCCCAACACCACTGCCAGCTCGCCTCGCCCGATGGTCGCGTTGACGTCGCGCAGCACGCTGCGTTCGCGTTCGGCTTCTCGATAGGACTTGCCCAGGCCGCGCAATACCACCAGGGGCCGGCGGGAGTCACCGTCTGTCAGCAAGGGCTCCCGCCTCCGTTGAAAGTTAGAACAGCCGCGACCCAGAGCGCGAACCGACCGTCCCGCCGGGCCGGGACCTCTCCGCAGCAACGAACTTGCCACCCGCGGGCGCGGGTGGCAGGCCGCGCCACCTTAGGCAGCCGGGGCGCGTCACACCAGCACCCGTCCGCCCGAAACGACTAGCCGGTCGTCTAGATAGAGGTCGGCACCGAGGATTATGCCGTCGGTGTGCACGCCCGCCTTCGTCTGGCCGCCGAAGGTGTCGTTGCTGCCGAAGGCGATGTGCACGGTACCGTAGACCTTCTCGTCCTCGAGCACCACGCCGGAGAGCCTGGCTTTGTCGTTGGTGCCAATGCCCAGTTCGCCTAGGTTCCGGGCGGCCGGCGAATCGCCCTGAATAGCCAGCAGCCGGGCCGCCGCCGCGCCCTGGGCATCTACCAGCAGCCCGTTCTCCACCCGAACCAGAATGGGCTCGGACAGTCGCCCGATGCCGCCCACGGAACCGTCGATAATCATCTCCCCGCCGGCCGTGCCCTCGACGGGCGCGATGTAGGCCTCCCCGGAGGGCAGGTTCCCAGACTGGCCCCGCTCCCGCAGCAGGCCTGTGCTGGCGATGCCCCGGCGGCCGGCCAGCGACAGGCGCAGCTCCTTGCCGGCCTTAACGATACGCGCCTCCTGAGCCTGGGTCAAGAGCTCGGTAACGCGCTGAGTGAGGGCCGCGATGGCTTCATAGTCGGCCGCCACCGCCCCGGCGAAGAACATGTCGGTCGTTATCTCGGGCATGGTGGCGATGCGCGCCCCGGCGCGGCTCGCCTCCAACCGGGCCTGCGTGTGAGTGAGCGAGAAGGCGGTGGGACACACCACCACGTCCACCCGCTTCATCGCCTCCGCCACGGAGGGATGGGGCTCGGCGCCATGGCGTCCGGTCGGCGGCATAACCAACAGTACGGACTGGGCGCCTAGCTCGGCCCCGGCCCGGAAGAGGGCCTCCCCGATCTCGCGCGTCGGCGGGTCCGTTACCACGAGCAACGATTCCCCGGGCCGCAGGGCCAGAGACGTCTGGAGCATCCGCGCGGCCACCTGGGTCAACGATTCAGCCATTGGCCTAACCTCCTACCGGCCTCACACCAGCTCGGCCAGGGTGCGCGCCAGAACGGTCCGCGGTAGCACGACCGGCACACCGGCAAGCTCGGCTGCTCGTGCCTTCATCGCTCGCGTGAAGCCGATGCAATCGAGCACTATCAGGTCCGCTTCCCAGCTCTTCAGGCTCGCCACGGCCGCCTCCAGCTGGGATATGTCGGCGTAGGGCGAGCCCGCCTCCACCCGCAGGGCGCCGCCCAGAGTCCCCCAGCGACGGCCGGTCTCTTCCATCTGCTCGCGCGCCGGTATCACCACCCCGAGGCGTTTGCCCTCGGCGATGCCGGCGACGAAATGATAGAGCACGACCTGGGGCTTGATCAACAGGCGGGGGCAGTCTAACGGCGGGAACTCGCCCGTGCACAGCAGCGCTACCGCCTCCGCCCCGGCAGCCACGACGCGGTCGATCTGCGCCTGCATGCGCGGCAGAATGTGATGTTCCGCCACCTGCACCGAGCTGCCGTCGTGCAGGCGGGTAACCAGCACGTAGTCGCCCGGTCGCGGCGCGAGGCCCGCGATTTGCTCCCTGGCCAACTCATCCAGGGCGCCGGCTTGCACGAACTCCACCTCGCCGCCCAGCACTTCCAGCATCTCCGGCACCACGTCGTCGCGCGGTGACTGGCCGATGGTAATGGCGCCTATCCTGCGCTTACTCTTTGCCACCTTCAGGCCTCCTCGAGCGGCTCAGCCGTGGCCGCCCATCGTTTGCAGGTGAGACATGTCGCCGTAGAGCGACTGCAGCCGGGCGAACTCGGCCTCGTCGTGGAACTTGCACTTGCCGGCGCCGTAAGCCTTGGCCACCTCGAGGCAGAAGCGCATCGCGCTGGCCACGTCGTCGAGGTGCGAGGCCCCGGTAGCACAGCCGGGTACCGCCACCTCCGCGGTTATAGCCACGCCAACCACGGGCGCGGACGTAGCCGTCGCCGGCTGCAGGATGCTGTTGACGTGAAATACGTCGTTGCCATAGGGCGTGATGTCCTGGGTCGTGATGGCGAAGACGGCGGGCAATCTACCCGTCACGATCTGCATCAGCTCCAGGAGGTCCTCGCTAACCCGTAGGATATAGCCCTGCCTCACGGTGGGGGAGATGGCGAAACCCCGCAGGTTGATAATGCGGTTTCCTTTGGTGGTGTCCACCGAGAGGATAGCCTCCATCCGCTCGTCGACTTCAAAGCGGTTCATTTGGGCCATGTCCACCGGCGAGCCCATGAACGGCACCGGCTCGTGCGGCTGGGTAGGCGCATTGGGGCAGATGTGGGTCGCGACGAGGACGTCGCCCGGCATCACGTCGCCGTTCTGGCGCATTGCTGCCAGCTTGAGGGCGAAGGAGACCGCGGTCAACGCGCCGTCGCCATCCGACACGAAACCAATGCGCTCCGGCCGCGCTCCCAAGCCGCCCAGTCGGCCCACCACGCCCAGGGTAGGCGCATCGCCCCCGGACGCTCTGCCCCGGCTACCGGGAACGACCGCCTTGATGAAGTCGGTGTGACCCTTCTCCCCCTCGATGCGGGTCACCGTGACGTCGTGCAGCCCTCGCTCCTGCAGGACCTCCGCCACTCGCGCGCCGCTCACATAGGCGCTATCGAGCAACTCGTAGGCGTCGATTACTTGTCGCCAGGCCATGCTTGCCTCCTCTCCAGCAGCCGGCCCACGCTAGA
>JAJZQK010000467.1 GCA_021847625.1 Chloroflexota bacterium | reverse complement strand
ATGCGCACGATCATCGCGACTCCTCCTCCGACTCGGAACCTGCCGGCAGCTGACCTTGACCGGAACTGCCCGGCAGCTGACCTTGGCCACCCTGCATCTGCTGCTTGAGGGCCGCCAGTTCACTCTCGACGTTCTGAGAAGCAGTAATCTGGCCCAGCTCGCGGTCCACCACGTCGCGGCTGCCGGTGAAATCCTCCAGAGTCCCCTGCTCCACCAGCTCGTCGATCGCGAGGGAGCGCGCGCGCAGCCGTTCCGTCTTCTCCTCCGCTCGCTCGACGGCCAGGCCGACGTCGGCCATCTCCTCGGAAATGCCGCTCACGGCCTCGCCGATCTTGACCTGCGCCTCGGCGGCCGAGTACTGGGCCTTGATCGTCTCCTTGCGCGAGCGGAAGGACTCAATCTTCATCGATAGGCGCTGCTCGGTCGTCGTCAGCTTCTGCTGCTCGTTCTCCAGGTCGGAGATCTGGCCGTCCAGGCCCGATATCTGCTGCATAACCTCCTGCTTGCGCATCAGCGCCATCCGCGCCAGGTCTTCCCGGCCCGCCGCCAGGGCCCGCCGCGCCTGCTCGTCGTGCTTGTTCGCAGCATCCTGCAGCCTGGCCTCCTGCAACTCCAACCGCCGCTTGGAGGTGACGACGTCGACCACGCCGCGCTTCACGTCGCGCAGCATCTCCAGCTGCCTCTCGTAAGAGTACTCTAGGGTCTCCCGGGGATCCTCCGCCCGGTTCAGAAGATCGTTCATCTTCGCCCGTATGATAGTCCCCATCCGCGATATTATGCCCACTTAGCTACCTCCGCAAAACGACTTTCTCTGGCTGTCCATCCAAACCCACGTAAGCCGCAGCTCCTGTACCATTGACGCCCCCTGGAAAGCCTGTTGTCCTCGCCCTTCCGTCTATCTATCGAGCCTCCCTCCTCGGTCCACTGTAAGAATCAGTCTACCCAATTCTACAAGAAGTGGCAAGAACGGGAACCCTGCAGCCCCGCCGGACGTCTACTAGACAAAGGATATCATGCCCGCAGTCTACGCTGCCAGCCCCCAATACGCTCTTCTGCCAACGGCTTTCCAGCGAAGATGCTGGAGGGGACTATCCGAGACGGGAGGTAGTTATGTCTTTGATGACGGGGAAGAGATTGGCCAAGGCGACGACGGTCGGCCTGTGCCTGGCCCTACTCGGCTTGGCCTTGGCCGGCTGCACGCAAAACGAGGCGACGGCCAAGCCGGGGCAATCCCCCGGCACCCCGACCCCCACCGGCACGCCCAAATTGGACCAACCGAACTTCGCCGAGGGCACCGCGCTGCGCGAGATCAAGGCCGACCTCGACGGCGACGGCAAGGAGGAGCTGGTCACGCTGACCGCCTCCGGGGCCACACCCGAGCGCCTATCCGCTGATAGCCTCGAGGCGTCCATCTTCGTCCCGAGCGAGTCGGGCTACTCTCTGGCCTGGCAGAGCGAGAAGCTCGCCGGCGAGCGGGCGGAGCCGCTGGAGGCGAAGGACATCAACGGCGACGGCCGCCCGGAGGTCCTCTCGGTGCAGGCGGTGGGAGCCGCGGGCGAGACGCTGTACGTCTTCGCCTGGCTGGGCCAGGGCTACGGCACGCTGACGCCCCACGGCGGCGAATTCGACGGCAAGCCCAGTTTCGGCGTGACGGGCGTAAACGTGAAGGACGTGGATGGCGACGGCACGCTGGAGATCCTGGCGTACTCCGGTGGGGCGGCCGCCAAGACCGCGGTCTACAAGTGGGACGGCAAGGCCTATTCCTGCCAAAGCAACCTGTCAGACGCCGGCCAGGGGGTGTTGCCGGCGGCCCAGGTGGAAGGCACGGTCGTCTCGACCTCGCCCAGCGCGAAGATAGTCGAGGTGGCCCCCGTGTCCGGCCCGTCCCGGACGATCGCCCTACAGCCGACGACGGAGATCCGGCACGACGACGGCAAGCTGGCGACCCTTCAGGACATCCAACCGGGAATGTGCCTGCAAGCGACCGGCAGCCCCGGCCGAAGCAACAGCATCCTCGCGGAGGTGGTGACGATTATGGGCAAATCCGCCAGCCCTGGCCCGACCACGGGAGTGAAGGTCGCCCTGCAAACCGGGCGCAGCGACTACGCCCCGGGCGACTCCGTCAAGTTCACCGTGACCGTCCGCAACGACGGCTCGGCGCCCGCGGCCCTGCAGTTCAACAGCGGCCAGCGCTTCGACATCGTCGTGCTGGACACGCGGGGGAACGAGGTCTGGAAGTGGTCCGACGGGATGTTCTTCACGATGGCCCTCGGCACGCTGGAGCTCCAGCCCGGCGAGAGTAAGTCGTTCGACGCCACCTGGGACCAGAAGGATGGCAAGGGCAATCAGGTGAGCGCCGGTCACTATGTGGCACAGGGCTGGATCACGGCCCAGGGGCTCAATGCCCAGGGCACGGCGGAGTTCGCCATCGGCGAGCCCGGCCAGCCGAGCAAGTAGATTAGGGGAGCAGTCGCGAGGATTGCGCGCCGAGATGGAACGCGGAGGTGGTATGTTGAAGGAGGTAATCTCCGGTCCAATCCTCGCGGCCCGGTCGGGGTCGGGCCTCAAGTGACAATTTCGACCACGTCCTCGTCGGCCAGCACGTAATCGCGGCTGACCCGCTGGCCGGAGAACTTCCCCGAGCCCCAGACCAGGGCGTACTTCATCTGCCGCGCGAGGTCGCGGTGCACGGACTCGGCGATGTCGGCGATGGTGCTCCCCTCCGGCAGGACGAACGGGTGCCGGCGGTCGACGTCCTGGTCCGGGGCCCTGGTGTAGACGCGGATTATGTCCAGCACTTCGTAGGCCCGGCGTTTGAGCTCTTCGAGGTTCGCGCCCGTGGTCGCCGACACGGCGACGACTGGCAGCCGGCCGGCCAGCTGCATGTTCAGCAGCTCGAGGTTGTCCGGGGCATCGGGGGCGTCGCACTTGTTGGCCACCACCAGCGCCCGCTTGCGCAGCACCATCTCCTCGCTCATGCCCTCCTCCCGGGCGCTGGCCACCGGTTCCAGGCGCATCTTGGCCAGCTCCGCCATGACCAGGTCAATGTCGCTGAGCGGATCGAAGCTGAGGTCGACCACCAACAGCAGCAGATCGCACTGCCTGGCTATCGACCGCAGCCAATTGGGCGTGACGTCCTCGGCCACGGGGGGAAGATCGACCAGCTGCAATTGGACGTTGTCGACGGGGGCCATGGCCGGCTGCGGCAACTGGGTGGTGAAGGGGTAGATGCCTACTTTGGGCTCGGCGTCGGTGAGCATTCCCATCAGCTGCGACTTGCCCACGTTGGGGGGGCCGATGAGCGCCAGCTGGGCGGCGCCCTCCTTGCGCACGGAGTAGAGGCTGGCGCGGACGCCGCCCTTCCTGCGCTCGCCCTCCTCGGTCAGCTTGGCCAGCTTGGCCCGCAGGTCGGCCTTGAGGTGATCGGTGCCCTTGTGCTTGGGCATGATCGCCAGCATCGTCTCAAGGGCCTCGACCTTCTCCTGGGTGGTCTTGGCTTGCCGAAAAGCCTCCTCGGCCACGTAATAATGGGGCGGCAGGTTGGCCGGCATAGGCGCCTCCTGGCATCGTCCTCTCTGCTCCCAATTGTACCGATCAGCGCCGGCCGATGGCAAGCCCCGAGCGGGCCGGCAACGTGGCCCCACTCGGTCGCTTTGCGCTCGCGGCCAATCTCGCCAGCCCTAAGAGAAGGCTCTCTCCCGGCCCTGGCCTACCACCACGGCTGGGCGAGCGTCTTCTTGATGACGAGCGGGCGCAGGTACTCTATCGCCTTCTCGGCGCCGTCCTCGGGCGACATCACGGGGTCCTCGTGCTCATAGGACAGGACGTAGTCGTAGCCCTCCACGGCCAGCGCCGTCATCACCCGCCGCCAGTTCACGTCGCCCCAGCCGGGGACGCGGAAGCGGAAACCGCGGTCCATGCGTTCCCAGAGCCGGTTATCAAGTACGCCCGTGCGGCCCAGTTCGTCGGCCTGGAGC
>JAJZQK010000466.1 GCA_021847625.1 Chloroflexota bacterium | reverse complement strand
TGTCTGGGCAGCTCGGCCAAGGCTTGGACGAAGGCCGCTATCTGTTTGTCCGTTAGCCCCGGTCTGAACTTGAAGAATACCATGTGCTTGACCATCGACCGTGCCTCTCTGCCCTTCCCTCACTCACTGGCCACCGTACGTGCCTTGCTACTGGTAGACGACGAAGTCGGGTGGCGGGGTTAGCGCCATCACTTCTGCCGGCGACATGAGGTCGGGGTCGTGTTGCAGGAACAGCTTGATGCCGGCGTACTCCACGCCACTGTCGCGCACGTACCAGTTGTAATGCTGGATCTTGAGGGCGCTGCTACCGAACCCGTCCATGTTCACCACGAGGTCGACGCGGTCGTCGTTGCGGATGGCGCCCTTGTCGGGCAGCATGCTGGCGGTGAACTGGTAGACCATGAGGATCTTGTTAGGGAGGCCGTTCTCGGCGACGATCTGTGACAGCACGTCCTGGGCGTAGTTGATCTCTTGGGCGGTCATATGGCCGAGATCGGCGCCGGGGCGTTCGGCTCCCCACATATCGAACTCGGGGTCGAGAGCCAGATGGACGTGCGGTTGGCGCAACAGAGGCAACCAGGGAGCGAGCTCCGCCTGGACGGTGCTGCGGCCGAACTGGAGATCCAGGATGAACAGCATGCCGTTATCTGCGGCCAGCTGGGCGTACTCGGCTACCAGATCGTAGGGCATTCGGGCGCGGTACATTCCGTCCGAGCCGGCGCTCGCCTGCGCGACGGTGGCCACGAAGTGGATCGCCGGTTGGCACGGGCGCCCCGAGGCCGCTTCGTACTGCGCCGCCCGGGTCTTGAGGGCGGCTACGAGCTCCTCTTTACTAAGCTGGCCGAGCACGCCCATGAGCCCCGTGTAGGGGTTGCCGTAGTAGCTCACGACCATGCGGTCGGCGAGCACCGACCCGGGAGTGGCGGGCGGACGCTCGACGGTAGCCGGGGCCGTCGGCGCGGGCGGTGCGCTGGGCGTGGTCGGGGCCGCCGTGTCCCCGGGGATGGTGAGCTGCTCGCCAACGTAGATTAGGTTAGGGTCCGTAATGTCGTTGGCCGAGACCATATCAGCCACAGAAACGCCGTGGCTAGTGGCGATGGCCCAAAGGGTGTCGCCCGATGACACCGTGTAGGTGCTGTCGGCCAGGGCAGGCGATGCCAACCACGGGCCGGCGAAGAGCATCACGACCGTCAGAGAAGCCAATAGGAAACGCCGCATACCTCACCTCCCCGATGCTAGAAGACGGGACTCACGATCAAACCTTGGGCAAGTTCCATGCCGGCCCGCCAAGCCGCGAATCGAGCAATGGAAGCGACGGCTCCCCTGCCGTGCGGCCATGCAAGGCGCCACCAGTATACCATGGCTTGGCGGCCAATGCCGACCGAATGGCGAGGGACTAGCCGATTACTCTATGATAGGTAATGTCCGAGACGGTGGAGAGGCCGGTAGACGGTCCGGGCTCCGGCGGCGGGGAAGAGAGGCCAAGATAGCGGCTTATTCACGGCTGATGCTATTGGCTACATATGTTAACACATGATATAATCGCAGCGACCCTGGCGGACCTGCAACCTTTCAGGTCAGGCCGTCTGATTGGGGGTTCAGGCACCTTGGCAGCGACGCCGCCCCGGCCCACCAAACCGGGGCGTTCTTGTCAGCGCCGAGTTTAACCGACCTATACGGGGGGATTCGCAATGAAGAACTGGCCGAAGCGCAGAAAGATACTGGTAAGTGCGGTGGTGCTGTTCGCCCTCATTGCGCTACTCGGGGTCGTCGTGGTCCGCGCGGCCAGTTCACCGGAGATCCCGACGGTTGCGATAACGGACATCCTAAACAGGGCCGAGAACCACCAGATCGTCGAGGCGCAGGTCGTCGGCGATGTGGTCACCGTCAAGGATGTGAACGGCAACCAGTTCCGGGCAACCAAGGAGACGGGCCAGCCCGTAAGCGAGATACTGCGCCAGGACGGCGTGGCGGTGACGGTAACCGGCCCGGAGCAACCGGTCATGCCAACGGTGTTGTTCGCCTTCATCCCCCTCTTGGTCGTGTTTGGACTGCTATGGTTCTTGATGCGCCAGGGCGGGCTGAATAACCAGGCCTTCAGTTTCGGTAAGAGCCGCGCGAGTGCCCCCGTCATCAACCGTCCTCTGGTCACGTTCGCCGACGTGGCGGGCGTCGACGAGGCGAAGGTGGAGCTGAACGAGCTGGTGCAGTTCCTCAGCGACCCGGAGCGCTTCACCAAGGTGGGCGCGCGGGTGCCCAGGGGGGTGCTCTTAGTGGGGCCGCCCGGCACCGGCAAGACGCTCATCTCCAAGGCCGTGGCCGGCGAGGCCGGGGTGCCGTTCTTCAGCATGAGCGGCTCGGAGTTCGTGGAGATGTTCGTGGGCGTGGGCGCCTCCCGCGTGCGCGACCTCTTCCGGCAGGCCAAGCGTCATGCGCCTTCGATTATCTTCATCGATGAGATCGACGCCGTGGGCCGGCATCGCGGAGCGGGTGTGGGCGGCGGCAACGACGAGAGGGAGCAGACCCTCAACCAGCTCTTGGTGGAGATGGACGGCTTCGACACGAACACGAACGTCGTCGTCATCGCGGCGACGAACCGGCCGGACATCCTCGATCACGCCCTGCTGCGTCCGGGCCGCTTTGATCGGCGCGTGACCCTGGACCCGCCCGATATCCTCGGCCGGCGTTCCATTCTGGAAGTCCACACGCGCGACAAGCGGCTGTCGTCCGAGGTTAGCCTCGACAGCATCGCTCAACAGACGCCGGGCTTCTCGGGCGCCGATTTGGCTAACCTCATTAACGAGGCGGCCATCCTGGCGGCCCGCGACGGCCGGGAGGCCATCGGCATGCAGGACATCGAGGAGGCCATCCTGCGGGTCGTGGCAGGGCCGGAGCGCAAGAGCCGGGTGATCACCCTGCAAGAGAAGTCGGTCATCGCCTATCACGAGACGGGGCACGCCATCGTCATGCGGGCGCTCTCGCACAGCGACCCCGTGCACCGGGTCTCCGTCATCGCCCGCGGCCAGGCGCTGGGCCTAACCGTGCAGATGCCGAAGGAGGACCGCTACCTGGTCTCCAAGTCGCAGTTGAAGGCCCGAATGGCTGGGGCGATGGGTGGCCTGGTCGCCGAAGAGCTGATCTTCGACGACATAACGACCGGCGCGCGCCAGGACATCAACCAGGCGACCGAGATCGCCACGCGAATGGTGTGCGAGTTCGGCATGGGCGGTCTGGGTACCGTTGCCTTCCGGCGGCAGGACGAGATGGGGCGGGATTCGCTGAGCGAGGCGGTGTCCGGCCGCGTCGACGAAGCGGTGATCGGCCTTGTCGAAGAGGCATACTTGATTGCCAAGCAGATCCTCATCGATAAGAAGGACAAGCTGATGGCGATCGCCGAGCACCTGCGTGAAGTCGAGACGATGACCGGCGAGGAGCTGGACGAAATGCTCGGCCATCAGCAGCCGGAGATCCTGGTGGGTTGGTAGATGCCGGCAGCCTCGCCTCGGGTTGCCCCGTGCAACCGGGCCCGGTCTGCTGAAACAGACCGCGCTGCCGGTAGATAGGGAGATGAAGAGAAGGGCCGGCCGTTAACGGGCCGGTCTTTTGATGGAGTGGGTGGAGCAAGATTGGATACGGGGGTTATCAGGATAGAACTGGATACCTTCGCCCATCGCGGCGAGGCGATTGGCCGGCAAGATGGGCAGGTCGTCTTCGTCGCCGGCGGCATTCCCGGCGAGACGGTGGACGTAGAGGTCTACCAGCGCAAGCATGACTTTCTGCGGGGGAGGGTGCGCGACGTAGTCAGTTCATCCGCCGACCGCGTCTTGCCGCCCTGCCCGTACTTCGGCGTATGCGGCGGGTGTCAGTTGCAGCACGTGGCCTATTCGCGCCAGCTCGCCCTGAAAGAGGAGGTCGTGCGCGACCAAATGCGTCGCATCGGCGCCTTCCCCAATCCGGAGGTGCGCCCGCCCCTTGGCATGGATCATCCCTGG
>JAJZQK010000465.1 GCA_021847625.1 Chloroflexota bacterium | reverse complement strand
CTGGTTGCTCTCGCCGCGCCTCTACGCCCGCGACCTGCTCGATGACCTTGATCGTGGCCGCCTGGCCCTCGTTGCCGAGGCCCGCGCCCATGCCGAGCGAGTGCACGAAGTGGGCGGCGTTCGCCAGCGGCACGGGGACACCCAACTGCAGGGCCATGCGAATCGCCAGGGTCAGGTCTTTGTGGGCCAGCGCCAGCCGGAAGTTCGGCTCGAAGTTGCCGTTCAACTGCCGTTCTTTGCTCGTCATCCGCAGGTGCTTGCTGTCGGCTGCCGTCGTCGACATCACTTCGATGAG
The DNA here is from genome assembly GCA_021847625.1 of Chloroflexota bacterium. The sequence continues at coordinate 3,702 of JAJZQK010000465.1, read as the reverse complement.
GACGTCCAGGTCCAACCCGGCCTTCTTGCCCAAGACCAGCGCCTCGGAGTTGAGGGCGTTGATCGAGCAGGAGACGAGGTTGTTGATCGACTTCGTGGTCACGCCGTTGCCCAACGGCCCGCAGTAGTACTGCCTGGCGCCCAGCGCCTTCAGCACCGGCTGGCACCTCTCGACCACGCCCGGATCGCCGCCGACCATCAGGGTCAGCGTGCCCGCCGCCGCCGCGTCCGGCCCGGGGCCGACCGGCGTGTCGAGCATGCTCACGCCCCGCTCGGCCAGCGCCGCACCCACCTTGCGGGTCGTCATCGGATCGATGCTGCTCAAGTCGATGTACACCGCCCCCGGCTTGATGGTCCCGACGAACCCATTATCGCCGAATGCGACCGCCTCTATGGCCGGCGGATCGGGAAGGCTGGAGAGCAGGATGTCGACATCGGTCGCCGCTTCCTTAACCGTCCTCGCCTCCGTCGCGCCCAGTTTGACCATCGCCGCCCGCGCCTCAGGGCGCAGGTCGAAGGCCTTGACGGCGAAGCCGTTCCGGCGCAGGCTCTGCACCATCCCGCTGCCCATCGCGCCCAAGCCGATGAAGCCTAGCTGTAGGTCTGCCACTAGCGAAATCCTCCCTTGCTTGAATTACTGGTATCTGGCTGTTATCTACTCGCTCGAACGCCCGGCGCGTAAGAATCGCCTGCCGCAACCACTAGCACGGCAGGCGTCCCGGCACCGGCTCGCGTCGCTATTGTAGCACACAGAACAGCCCACCTGGCAGCCGCATTTTGGCGGCGACCCCTCGATTCGAGCCGCCGCCAACCCGAACTCTGAGCCGCTGTCAACCCTACTTGACGGCCCCCATGGTCAGGCCTCTGATGATGTGCCGTTGCGCGAGCAGCGCGACGATGATTACCGGCAACATGGCCGCGCAGGCGGTGGCCGTCAGCGGCCCCCAGAGGTTCTCCTCGAACTGCAGGAAACCGTACATGCCAACCGTGAACGGCCGCACCTTGCTGCCGCTCAGGATCACCGCGAAGAGAAACTCGTTCCACACCCATAGGAACGTGAAGATGGCAGTGACGGCCACACCGCCGTAGGCCTGCGGGAGCATTACCCGGTAGAAGGTCTGCCAGTGGGTCGCCCCATCTACGGCCGCGGCCTCCTCTACCTCCCGGGGCAGGTCCTGGAAGTAGGTGATCATCAGCCAGGTCGCCGTCGGAATCACCACGGCCAGGTTCACCAGCACCAGCCCCTGGTACGTGTCCGTCCACTTTAGCCTCGTCAGGATCACGAAGAACGGCAGGATGAGCCCTAGGTAGGGAATCATCTGCATAAAGAGCAGGTAGAAGGAAAGCTGATTTCTGAACCGGAACTTGAGGCGTGCATAAGCGTAAGCGCCGGGAATAGCGAACGAGAGGGCGATGGCCGTCGCCGCGCTGGCGATAATGAAACTGTCGCGCAGGTAGGCCAGCACCGGTCGCGTGGTGAAGGCATAGATGTAACTCTCCAGCGTCGGCACGAACAGAATCGTCGGTGGTATGGTAAAGATGTCGGTCCGGACCTTGAAGGAAGTCACCAGCGTCCAGAGGACCGGCGCCGCCCAGACCAGCAGCACCACGAGCACGATGCCCAGGTAGCCCAAATCCGACATCCGGCGCCGTCGGCGCCGTCGCTCTTCTTCCATCTGTAAGTCGCGTGCTACTGTGCCCATTCGGACCTCCGGATTCGGAAGAATGCCAAGGCAACCACCACCGTGAGGAATAGCTGAACGGTTCCCAAAGCCGACCCGTAGCCGACCGACAGCTGCACGAACGCCATCTGGTAGGTGTACAGGTTCAGGATCTCGGTAGCCGTGCCCGGGCCGCCACCGGTCGCCGCGTAAACGGCAGCAAAGGCGTTCAGGGCTTGGATGCTACGTAGGATGACCACGATCACGATGGCCGGCTTCAGCAGCGGCAGGATCACGTACCAGAGCTCCTGCCAACGCGCCGTGCAATCAAGCTTGGCCTGTTCAAGCGGCTCCACGGGCAAAGCGTGCAGACTGGCAAGGAAGACGAGAAATGCGAAGGGGGTCCATTGCCACGTATGAATGACGATCACCGACAAGACCGCTAGGTTCGGCTCATCCAGCCAGCCATGCGAGCCCAGGCCCAACACGATGAAGATGTAGTCGAGCAGCCCGAAGCGCGGGGTGAGGAGGAGCGTCCGCCAGAGGATGCCGACGACGACCGGAGCGAGGATCATCGGCAGCAGTATCAGCGTGCGCACGATCCCTTGCCCCGGGAAATGGCGGAACAGGAGGAGCGCGAGGGCCATGCCGATGATCACCTGCAGGCTGACGCTACTTACGGCGTAGATCGCCGCCAACTTGAGCGAATCCCAGAAACGACTGTCCGTGAGAAGCCGCCCGTAGTTCTCCAGGCCGATCCAACCGGTGTTCAGGGGACTAGCCAGGTCCAAGCGGAAGAAACTGAGGCCGACCAGAGCCACGAGTGGCATCGTCCCCAGCGCAACCATCAACAGGAGGCCCGGGGAGACCATGTACCAGCCGAATCGGCTCTCCACGGCCGACCTGGGGCGTAGTTTGGGTTGGCCTCTGGCGGCCGCCGGAGCACCGCCGCCAGGCGTTGCTGTTGCTGTGGATAGTCCACTATCGGTGTTAGCCATACTGGGTTACCCCTTAACATCCATAGTCGAAGCATTGAAGAGGCAGGCGCCCGGAATGCCGATACCGCGACGCCTGCCTCGGGTCCCGCTGCCGCTACTATTACTTCTTCTTCATTATGTCGGTAACCAGTGATGCCGCCTCGTCTAGGCCCGCCTTCGGCTGGACCTGCCCGGCGGCCGCCTGTTGCAGCGTGTTCGCCAGGACATTGCCAATCTCTGGCCACTGGGGCACGAGCGGACGCCATTCTGGATCAAGGTCGTTGAGCAAGGTGTCCAGCGTAACCTGCTCAAAATCCTTGCCGAACTGCAGCATCTTCATGTACGCATCGTTCTTCCAGATCGACTGACGAATGATATCCGCCGAGCGCTGGCCCTGACTGCCCTTGTACTCGTAGGAGGTCTGGGCTTGGAATTCCTTGCTAGACATCCACTGCGCCCACAGCCAGGTGGCCTTCTTGCGCTTCTCGGAAACGGCGGCGTTGATCGGGAAGCTCCAGGTCCAGATGGTGCTCACCCGTTTACCCGTCGGTCCCTTCGGCATACGGTGGAAGCCGACCTTACCCACCACCTTCGATTTCTCGGGGATGCCGAACATGCCGGCGAACGCCACGCCGTCCATGTACTGGGCGATCGTGCCGGCGGCGAAGGCATCTCCGATCTCCGGCCAGTTCCAGTTGATCGCCGCGGAAGGAGACAGGTCTTTCATGATCTTGACGTAGTACTCCAGCGCCGTCAGCCCTTCCTTGCTGTTGAAGGTAGGATTCATGTCCTTGTCAAACCACTCCCCACCGAACATGCGGAAGATGGGCGGCCACACGTACATGTTTTGGCCAGGACCCTTAAAGCCCCTAAGCACCGCGCCATACAGGTTATTGCCCGGATCGTGGAGCTTCTGAGCCGCCGCCATGAAATCGTCGAGGGTATCCGGTACCGCCACACCCTTCTGCTCATAGACGTCGGTCCTGTAGACGAGAGCGGCGCACTCACCCATGAAGGGAAGTCCGTACTGCGTTCCCTTGTAGTTGGCGCTGCCCAACCAGGCGG
>JAJZQK010000464.1 GCA_021847625.1 Chloroflexota bacterium | reverse complement strand
GGAGGTGGACCCGCTCGACTCCGCCCTCCGCAAACCGAGCAAGCCCGTCGGGCCGTTCAGGTCGGCGGATGAGGCCCGGGAAAGGATGAATCGGGGGGAGACCTGGGTGGAGGATGCCGGGCGAGGCTGGCGACGGGTGGTGCCCTCGCCGAAACCGCTGGCGATAATTGAGGCAGCAGCGATCGCTCGCCTGCACGACGCCGGGGCCGTCGTCATCGCGGCCGGTGGTGGGGGCGTGCCGGTCGTGCGCAAGGACGGTGCGCTGGTAGGCGTGGAGGCGGTGATAGACAAGGACCTAGCCGCGGCGCGTCTGGCCGAGCAACTGGGCATGGAGGTGCTCCTCATTCTGACCGACGTGGAGGGGGTAGCCCTCGATTTCGGGCGGCCCGAGCAACGGTTCCTGGGAAGGGTCAGCGCGGCCGACCTAGAGCGCCTGCTGCGGAGGGGCAAGTTCCCCGCCGGGAGCATGAGACCAAAGGTTCAGGCGGCCGTCGAGTTTCTTCGGGTCGGCGGGCAGCGGGCGGTGATCTGCTCGCTCGGCGCGGCCGTCCAGGGCCTGGCGGGAGACGCCGGCACGCAGGTCGTCGGTGAGCCACGGGCGCGGCGGGCGGCCTGAGGGCCAGGGCCTGGTTCGCGAAGAGAGGCCTTCCCATACCAGGAAAACCAGAAGCGGTCGGTTCATGGTATGCTTGTCGTACTGGGCTCGCCTGGTCGGTGGGATGCGTCCGGGACCGCTAGAGGCGGCGCGGCTCGGGTTGACAGACTGGGGTTTGAAGTACTATAATGCCTAATGTCAACGCGGGGTGGAGCAGTGGCAGCTCGTCGGGCTCATAACCCGAAGGTCGTTGGTTCGAATCCAACCCCCGCTACCAATCAGGCGATGGCCCGCTAGGGCCGTCGCCCTTTTGTTTGTGCCACGCTTTTCGGCTATAATCTTGGCGAGCGTGGTCGCTCGCCGTCCCACATGCACAAAAGGAACACGCAATGCTCGAAGAGCAAGTGCAGGCATTCATCGCCCACGATTCTGGATTGCGGCGTGGTGACCTGCTCGTCGTCGGTGTCTCAGGGGGACCGGACTCGGTCGCGCTCCTGCATGCCCTGGCTAAGTCCGCCGCTCACTCAGGTTTCTCGCTGCACGTTGCCCATTTCAACCACGGTCTACGTGGCGACGAAAGCGAGGAGGATGCGCGCTTCGTAGATAGGCTAGCGCGGGCCTGGGGCCTGCAACACTCGACGGGATTCGCCGACGTCAAGCACTACGGGCGCGAGCGGGGTCTTTCCACAGAGACGGCGGCGAGAGAAGTCCGCTACGCGTTCTTCGCCGACTTGGTCCGCAGGCTGGGCGCCGCGGGCGTTGCCGTTGGGCACACGGCCGACGACCAGGTGGAGACGATCCTCCTGCATCTGCTGCGGGGGACGGGGCTGGCCGGATTGCGGGGGATGCCCGCCGTGCAGAACCTCCGCGTGCGGGGCGCCCCGCAATGGCGAACCCTCTGGGCCGCCGATTCGAGCGAGGAAATTGACCTTCGGATCCTGCGTCCGCTCCTGCAAACCTCTCGTGCGCAAGTCGAGGAATACCTAACTGAATACGACTTGCCGTTCAGGCGGGACAGGTCCAATGCCGAGTTGGAATATACGCGTAACCGCGTGCGTCACGATTTGATACCCCTTCTGCACAGGTACAATCCGGCCTTCGAACGGGTTGCCTTGCGGATGGCCGGCTTGCTGACCGAGGATTATGCCTATCTGGAGAGGATGGCGGGTGAGCGATGGCCCTGGGTGGCCAGGGTCGACGAGCACGGCGTTCACCTGGATCTTACGGCTTTGCTGTCGCTGGAGCGGGCCTTGCGCCGGCTAGTGGTTCGCCAGGGGGTGACAACTCTCGTAGGCGATGCCAGCGATCTCACGGCCGGCCATGTGGAAGACGTAATTTCGCTGGCTGCGTCGGGGAGAACCGGGGCCACGGTCAACCTCGCGCGGGGGTTATTGGCGATGCGAACGTACGGGGAGATCGTCCTCACTCGTAGCGGCATCGTCGTCGAGCCCTTGCCTAGCGAAGGAATTCCGATTTCCCTACCAGGCGAAACCGCGGTTGAACCGGGGGGCTGGGTCTTGCGTGCCAACCTGCAAGCGCGGGTCTGCGAGGAAGAGCGATGGGACTCTTGGCATGCCGATTTCGACTTGGACCGGGTTGGGACAAGTCTCGTCGTGCGGAGGCGGCGCCCAGGCGATCGCTTGCGGGTGCCGGGTCTCGGCGGCAGTAAGAAGTTGCAGGATGTCTTCGTGGATCGTAAAATCCCACGGTGGGAGCGAGATGCCGTGCCTGTGGTGTCCTCGCCGGACATGGTCCTTTGGGCCGTTGGGCACGTCGCGGATGAGCGCGCCCAAGTGACGGAGAGAACCGAAAGGGTATTGTGCCTGAGGTTTGAGCAGAAAAGGGGAGCGACGTGAATAGGCTGTCCAGCGGCGTGGTGGAGGTCCTGCTAAGCGAAGAGACGATTCGCCAGCGTGTTGCTGAGATGGGGCGACAGATAACGGACGACTATGTCGGCCTTGACCTAGTGCTGGTCGGGGTCCTCAAAGGGGCGGTGGCCTTCATGGTCGACCTGGCGAGAGCGATTGATTTACCGTTGGCGATGGACTTCATGGCCGTTTCCAGCTACGGCGCCAGCACGGAGTCGAGCGGCGTTGTAAGGATAACGAAGGACCTGGACGCCAGCCTGCAGGGCAAGCACGTGTTGGTCGTCGAAGACATAGTCGATACGGGGCTTACGCTGAAATACATATTGGAGATGCTCCACGCCCATAACCCGGCCAGCGTGCGCATTTGCGCCTTGTTTGACAAGGTCAAGGAGCGCAAAGCGGACGTCCATCTGGATTACGTGGGCTTCAAGATACCTAATCGCTTTGTCGTCGGCTATGGGCTTGACTACGCCGAGATCTACCGCAATCTACCGTATCTCGGAGTGCTGAAAGAAGTCGACCGAGCAAGCGAGGGTTGATTTAGATTTATCGTTACGTTATAATCCCATGGTGCCTGGTAGGTTTTACTGGGCCAGGAGGGGGCATAGAAGATGGATACGAGGTGGCTCAGGAACAGCTTCATCTATTTGCTGATCCTTGTGGCCGCTATCGCGTTGTTCTTCTCTCTGTTTCCGCCCGGAGACAAGAAAGATAGCAACCCGGTAAATATTAGCAACATAACGCAGGATGTGAAGGCCGGCAACGTCCAGAAACTGGTCGTCGAAGGCGACACGGTGACCGCGACGCTCAAGACCGGGGGCCAAGACGAGACGGCAACACTGCCACAAGGCACCACTATATACGAGGCCCTGAGGTACTCCGGTGTTTCCGAGGAGACCATAGGGCAGACGGCCATCGAGACGAAGAAACCGGCCGAGATCGCCAATTGGTTCGGGATGATACTGCAATTCCTCCCGTTCCTATTCCTGGCGGGCTTCCTGTTGTTTATGATGCGGCAGGCCCAGGGGAGTAATAACCAGGCGATGTCGTTCGGCAAGAGCCGGGCGCGCATGTTCCTTGGCAACAAACCGACCGTGACTTTTGTGGACGTGGCCGGGGTGGAGGAGGCGAAACAGGAACTGCATGAAGTAGTGGAGTTCCTGAAGTATCCCGAGAAATTCGCCGCTCTTGGTGCCCGCATTCCGCGGGGCGTGCTGTTGGTGGGCCCTCCTGGTACGGGTAAGACGCTGCTCGCCAGGGCGGTGGCCGGTGAGGCCGGGGTGCCTTTCTTCAGCATCAGCGGCTCGGAGTTCGTGGAGATGTTCGTGGGTGTCGGCGCTTCGCGCGTCCGGGACCTCTTCGAGCAGGCCAAGCGCAACTCTCCCTGCATCGTCTTCGTCGACGAGATTGACGCCGTCGGTCGCCAGCGCGGAGCTGGACTCGGCGGTAGCCACGACGAGCGTGAGCAGACGCTGAACCAGATTCTGGTGGAGATGGATGGGTTCGACACGAACACGAATGTTATCGTGATCGCG
>JAJZQK010000463.1 GCA_021847625.1 Chloroflexota bacterium | reverse complement strand
GCTCAAGTCCGCCACCGCCGCCGGCGCGATCAGCTACGGCTTCCCCACTATTGCCGACACCCGTATCCCCAACATCCTGCCGACGGGCATCACCCAGTACGAGCACGTCGTCAGCATGCCGTTCGATGAGATCCCCGGTGCCGACGACATGGAGCGGGCTGAGAGGCTGGTGCAGAAGGCCATCGAAATCCGCGGCGTCAAGGTCAAGATCGCCAAGATCCCGATACCCGTGGCCTACGGCTCGGCCTTCGAGGGCGAGCGGGTGCGCCGCGAGGCGATGCGCGTGGAGTTCGGCGGCCGGGCCAGCTCGTGCTTCGAGTTCCTGCGCATGCGCGATTCGAACGAGGTCGAGGACGGGAAGATCACCGTCGTCGGGCCGGGCCTGGACGACGTACCTGACGGCGGCTCGCTGCCGCTGGGCGTCGTCGTAGAAGTGGCCGGGCGCAAGATGCAGAAGGACTTCGAGCCGGTGCTAGAGCGCCAGCTCCATAACTTCGTCAACGGCGCCGAGGGCGTGCAGCACATCGGCCAGCGCGACATCACCTGGATCCGTATCAGCAAGCAGGCCGCGAACAAGAAGTTCGACATCCGCCACCTAGGCGACATAATTCACGCCCGGATGCTGTCGGAGTTCTCCGCCATCGTCGACAAGGTGCAGGTAACGCTGTACACGGACAAGGAGATGGTGGCGAAGTACATGACCGAGGCTGTCGCCGCCTACCGCGAGCGCAACGACCGCGTGGCCGGTCTGACCGACGAGTCTGTCGATACGTTCTACTCCTGCACGCTGTGCCAGTCCTTCGCCCCCAACCACGTCTGCATCATCAATCCCGAGCGCGTTGGCCTGTGCGGCGCCTACAACTGGTTGGACTGCAAGGCCTCGTATCAGATCAACCCCACGGGTCCCAACCAGCCGGTCCCCAAGGGCAACTGCATCGATCCGGTCAAGGGCGAGTGGGACAACGTCAACCAGTTCGTCTATCAGCACTCCAACATGACCGTGGATCGGTTCAACTTCTACACGATGATGGAGGTGCCGACGACCTCCTGCGGCTGCTTCGAGTGCATCGCGATGCTGATCCCGGAGGCCAACGGCATAATGGTCGTCTCGCGCGAGGATCCGAGCATGACCCCCGCGGGGATGAAGTTCTCGACGCTGGCCGGCATGGCCGGCGGCGGCCTGCAATCGCCGGGCATGATGGGCATCGGCAAGTACTATCTCACCAGCAAGAAGTTCATCGCCGCCGACGGTGGCCACAAACGGATCGTCTGGATGTCCTCCGTGCTCAAGGAGAGCATGGAGGAAGAACTGAAGGAGTCATTCACGCTGGCCGGTGAACCGGACCTGATGGACAAGATCGCCGACGAGCGGGTGGCGACCACCGTGGAGGAACTCCTGGTCTATCTGGAGGAGAAGAGTCATCCCGCGCTCACCATGGATCCGATGTTCTAGGCAAGGTTCAACAAAGGCTACCCGTGCTTAACCCCGTGTCTTGGGGGTGAGCAAGCAGGCCGGCCGGCGTGGGTGCCGACCGGCCTTGCAAATCCACGGCCGTGAAGGCGCGTGTACCGGCTGCTTATTCCCGCTTACGGGGACCCAACATGCGAGGGGAACCTACAAGTGCAACGAGAGGAGAAGTGTGCATGCCAGTAAGTGTCGAAGTGCCGACCGAGAAATGGGCCGGCAAGGTAATCGAGGTAAAGCTTGGCGCCACGAAAGAGGAAGGGGGCTCGCGGGCTAGCACTGTCACGGTGGGCGGCGAGACGACGCTTCCCTTCCTCGCCTTTGAAGGCAGTATGCCTCATGCCCCTGTTGTCGCCGTCGAGGTGCAGGACGTGGAGCCGACCGATTGGTCGCCGGTTCTGCTGGAGGCCTGGGGCGAGGCGGCCAAGGATCCCGTCGTATGGGCGAAGAAGGCCGTGGATCTGGGCGCGAAGATAATCGCCCTGAAGCTGCGCAGCGCCGACCCGGACGGGCAGAATGCCACGCCCGCGCAGGCCGCCGCCACGGTGAAGAAGGTTCTGGAAGCCGTCGGCGTGCCGCTGATCGTCTACGGTCCGGGCCAAGCGGAGAAGGATAACGACGTCCTCGTGGCGGTGGCCGAGGCTGCCGCGGGCGAGCGGCTGGCCCTGGGCATCTGCGAGCAGAGCAACTACCGCACGATCGTGGCCGCCTGCCTGGGCAACGGCCACATTGCCATCGGCCGGGCGCCGATTGACGTGAACATGCAGAAGCAGCTCAACATCCTTATGAGCGATATGGGCCTGTCTCTGGATCGCATCCTGATGGACCCCACTACCGGCGGTCTGGGGTACGGCCTGGAGTACTCCTACAGCGTTATGGAGAGGCTGCGCTTCGGCGCCCTCCAGGGCGACCGGATGACCCAGTTGCCGATGATCAACACGGTCGGCGAAGAGTCGTGGCGGCAGAAGGAAGCGAAGGCAGCCGAAGGGGTGCCTGAGGCCTGGGGCGACCTCGCCACCCGTGGCGTCTCCTGGGAGGTCCTCACGGCCACCAGCATGCTGGAAGCCGGCACCGACATCGTCGTACTACGTCACCCCCAGTCGATCGGTATCGTCAACGGCGTTATCGAGAAACTGATGGGCAATCGTTCTTAAGGAGGCTAGACAGTGGGGCTCAGCGGTCTAGAAATATATAAGCAGCTTCCCAGGACAAACTGCAAGGAGTGCGGCATGCCCACCTGCCTGGCTTTCGCGATGAAGCTGGCAGCAAAGCAGGCCGAGTTGACCTCCTGCCCGTACGTTTCCGAAGCGGCTAAGGAAGCTCTCGACGCGGCGGCCGCGCCGCCGGTCCGACTCGTCACCGTCGGCACCGGCGACAGCAAGGTCGAGGTGGGCAACGAGACCGTCCTCTTCCGCCATGACAAGACCTTTTACCACGCGCCGGGCATCTTCGTGCGGGTGAAGGATACCGACCCGGCGGAGGAGGCCTTGGCGAAAGCCAAGGCCGTCGTCGAATACTCCGTCGAGAGGGTCGGCGTGATGATGTCGCCGGCCGGGCTGGCGGTGGAGAACGCCTCGGGCAACGCCCAGACCTTCGCCGCTTTCGTGCAGGAAATGGCGAATCTCGGCGACCGGCCGATGGTGCTGATCAGTAGCGACCCGGCCGCGATCGCGGCGGCGCTCCCGGCGGTGGCCGATCGCAAGCCGCTGATCTACGCCGCCGACAAGGACAACATGGCCGGCATGGTGGAGCAGGCCAAGAAGCACGGGTGCGCGCTGGCCATCCGCGAGCCCGCCGGCTTGAGCGAACTGGCTTCGCTGTCGGAGCAGGTCTCCAAGGCGGGCGTGGCCGACATCGTGCTCGACCCCGGCACGCGCAGCGCGGCCGAGAACCTGGCCTCGTTCACGCAGATCCGGCGGTTGGCCCTGCGCAAGAACTTCCGCCTCTTCGGCTATCCGATGATCGGCTTCCCGGGCGAGGGCGCCGACAGCGTGGAGGAGGAGTACACCTTCGCGGGCCAGCAGGTCATGAAGTACGGCGGGTTCATCGTGCTCGATCACTTCAACCCGGCTTCGATGTACGCCCTGCTCACCCTGCGGCTGAACATCTACACTGACCCGCAGAAGCCGATCCAGGTAAAGCCGGACGTCTACTCCTTCGGCGAGGTGACCCCCGAGTCGTCGGTGCTCATCACGACCAACTTCTCGATCACTTACTTTAGCGTAGCCGGCGAGATCGAGGCGAGCGGCGTGCCGACCTACCTGCTGGTGACGGACTCCGAGGGCCTCTCGGTGCTGACCGCCTGGGCGGCGGGCAAGTTCGACGCCGAGAAGATCGCCAAGGCCGTGAAGGGCTCCGACCTGGACCAGCGGGTGTCTCACCGCTACGTGGTCCTGCCGGGCTATGTATCCACCCTCTCCGGCGAGGTAGAGGAAGAACTGCCCGGCTGGAAGGTGCTCGTCGGCCCGCGCGAGGCCGTCGACATCAGCACCTACCTGCGGCGGACCTGGCAGGGAGTCATCGGCAAGGCCTAAGAAGGCGACTG
>JAJZQK010000462.1 GCA_021847625.1 Chloroflexota bacterium | reverse complement strand
TCCCTGAAGATGATTGGTAAGGAGGGCAGAGATGGCTCAGAGGGTGTTGATGAAGGGCAATGAAGCCATCGCCGAAGGCGCCATCCGCGCCGGCTGCGACGCCTACTTCGGCTATCCCATCACCCCGCAGACAGAGCTGTTGGAGTACATGTCGGCGAATATGCCGGCGAACGGCCGCGTCTTCGTGCAGGCGGAGAGCGAGGTGGCGGCTATTAATATGGTCTACGGCGCCGCCGCCAGTGGCAAGCGGGCGATGACTTCCTCGAGCAGTCCCGGCATTAGTCTGAAACAGGAGGGCATTTCCTACCTAGCGGGGGCCGAACTGCCGGCGGTGATCGTCAACGTGATGCGCGGTGGGCCCGGCCTAGGCAACATTGCCGCCGCGCAGGCCGACTACTTCCAGGCGACGAAGGGTGGGGGACACGGTGGCTATCACCCGCTGGTGCTGGCGCCCGCGTCGGTGCAGGAGGCGATGGACCTCACCGCGCTGGCATTCGACCTGGCCGACAAGTATCGCAATCCGGTGATGGTGCTCACCGACGGGGTGATCGCCCAGTCCATGGAGCCGGTGGAGCTGCGGCACTACCAGCGTCTCGAGGTGGAGAAGGCGTACGTAGTGGACGGCTGTGCCGGCAGGGCGAAGCGCAAGGTATCGTCCGCCGAGCTGGTGCCGGAGAGGCTGGAGAAGCACGACCAGGCGCTGGCGCGGAAGTACGAGACCATGGTAGCGACCGAACAGCGCTGGGCGGGCAGCCTGCTGGAAGGCGCCAAGGTGGTGCTGGTGGCCTACGGCACGGTCGGCAGGGTGGCGCAGACGACGGCACGACTGGCGCGGGCGGAGGGGCTCGCCGTTGGCCTTCTTCGCCCGGTGACCCTCTTTCCCTTCCCGAGCGACAAGTTGGACTCGCTCGCGGGCACAACTGCCGCCTTCCTGGTCTCAGAAATGAGCCAGGGCCAGATGGTCGAGGACGTGCGTCTGATCGTGAACGGGCGCGCGCCAGTTCACTTCTACGGCCGCCAAGGGGGTATCGTGCCCACGCCGCAGGAGCTGCTGGAGCGCGTGAAGGCCATCTACCCCGCCTAGGGAGGTTTAGTGCGATGGTGCAACAGAGAGAAGCCAAGAAGGTCTTCGGCAGACCGGAGTCGCTTACCGATATCGAGACTCACTACTGCCCTGGCTGTGGCCATGGCATCATTCACCGGCTCGTCGCCGAAGTGATCGACGAACTGGGGCTGCGCGAGCGGACGATCGGCGTCACGCCCATCGGCTGCGCAGTCTTCGCCTGGGACTACTTCAACTTCGACTGCGTCGAAGCGGCCCACGGCCGGGCGCCCGCGGTGGCGACAGGCATCAAGCGGACCAATCCCGACAAGTTCGTCTTCTGCTACCAGGGCGACGGCGACCTGGCCGCCATCGGCACGGCCGAGACCGTGCACGCGGCGGCGCGCGGCGAGCGCATCAGCGTCGTCTTCGTGAACAACGCCACCTACGGCATGACGGGAGGCCAGATGGCGCCGACGACGCTGCCCGGCCAGCGAACCACTTCGACCAAGAGCGGGCGAGACGTCGTCGTCGCCGGCTACCCGCTGCGCGTGCCGGAGATGCTCAGCACCCTGGATGGCCCTGCATACCTCGCCAGGACCGCTGTCAACAGCGTCGCCAATGTGGCGAAGGCCAAGTCCGCCATAAGGCGGGCCTTCAAGGCGCAGTTGGCGGGGTTGGGGTACTCGCTGGTGGAAGTGCTGAGCATGTGCCCGACCAACTGGGGGCTGAGGCCGCTGGATGCCCAGGTCTGGCTGGCGGACAATATGATCAAGTACTACCCGCTGGGCGAATACAAGACGGTCCCGGAACTGAAGTAGCGTGCCGACTGGCAGGAGGGTGAAATGCTCGCAGAGATAGTAATTGCCGGCTTCGGCGGCCAAGGAGTGATGGTGGCCGGCCAGTTGCTGGCGCATGCCGGTATGGAAGAGGGCAGGCAGGTAGCCTGGATCCCCTCGTACGGACCGGAGATGCGCGGCGGCACGGCAAACTGCACCGTCATTATCTCCGACGAGGAGATCGGCTCGCCCATCGTCACCAATCCGGCGATCGTCATCGCCATGAACCGGCCGTCGCTGGACAAGTACGAGCCGTTGGTAAGACCGGGCGGCCTGCTGCTCGTGAACAGCTCGATCGTTTCGCGTGGCGTGACGCGCGACGACATCGAGGTCGTGCCCATCGCCGCTAACGACGAGGCCGCGGCGATGGGCAACGTCAAGCTCGCCAATTCAATCATGTTGGGCGCCCTGCTCGGCCGCACGCGGATGGTGAAGATGGAGAGCCTTGTGGACTCGATGGCGGAGGTGCTCAGCGCTCGCCAGCGCCACTTGATCGACCTCAACCGGCAGGCGCTGGCACGGGGCGCCGAGCTGGTCAAGCCTCCCGCGAGGAGGGCCGCGTGAGAGTAGGAGAGCTCGACCTTCGCCTGGCATCGGACGAGCACTTCCGCTTTGACGGCGGAATCATGTTGGGCGTCGCTCCCGGTCGCTGGGGCTATAGGCGTCGTTCCATACACTTCGCCACGCCCATATGCCGCTCCTCATCAAGGCGGGCACCCCATCAACACCATCTCGGCACGCGTGGGCCACGCCAACCCCAGCATTACGCACAGTGTGTACGCTCACCTGCTGCCGGGGATGAATCGGGTGGCGGCTGACGCGTTCGAGAGGCTAGTCGAGACAAAGACGACTCGAGGTGCTACCACTGTGTAGCACCTCGATGGCTCCCGCAATACGGGTAACGTGGGCTTGAGCACTTGTGCCCGCCTTTGCTCTTCTCGGAACCAAACGTTTCATGTTATACTACTGTTTGCGTTGGTGGCGCAGTGGCTGCCTCTCACGTGGTGCGCTGTCTTTCAGATGGCTAAATGAAGCTGCGGCCTCCCTGGCGTGCGCTTGACTTGTTAAAGGCCGCACAGTATCATGGCGTGGGTTTCGGGAACCCGGCGGCTCTGTTGCTGTCGTACGAGGTTAAGGGGCTAAGAGGACTTTGAGTCTGGAACGTGACTTCGACGCAACATTCACGGCTCGCCTGGCACTGCGTGAGAAGCAGATCCAGCAGGCCTATCGTCCAACCATTGGCGTCCACAAGTGGTTTGCGCGTCGGCCAGGGACAGTATTTCGCAGTCTCTTGCTGTCAGAATTCAATGGTACGCAGCCCATAGACCAGGGATATTGGCAATCCCATACGTTTGGGGGAATCATAGCCGACCCCTTCATGGGCGGCGGGACGCCTTTGATTGAAGCCAATCGGCTTGGGTTTGGTGTCATCGGTGCTGACATCAACCCGATGGCATATTGGATTGTCCGCCAATCTCTTGCGCGGCTCAACCTTACCTCGTTTACCCGCGAGGCGGAGCGGGCCTGTGAAGATGTCGGGTTTCAGGTCGCTGTTTTCTACACCACCAAGTGCTTGGAGTGCGGTCGCGACGCCGAGGTCAAGTACTTCCTTTGGGTGAAAGTGTCACAGTGCCCGAATTGCGGACGGAAGAACGACCTCTTTCCTGGCTATCTGCTTGCCGAATCAGTGCGCCACCCAAGGAACGTACTCGTCTGTGCAAATTGCGGTGCGTTGAACGAGTACGACTCGGTCCCGACGAAGGCGTCGCCTGGACGATGCTCCTCGTGCGGGTCCGAGGTCACGCGTGAACGGACGACGCTGCGGGGGAATAGATTGGAGTGTCCGCATTGTGGTGCGGTCTACCATTATCAGAATGGGCACTCCAGTGGCGCGCCCGAGCACCGCATGTGGGCCATAGAGTATCATTGCGAGCACTGCAAGCGAGGCCACGCCGGGCGATTCTTCAAGGCGCCAGACAGCAGCGACCTAGCCCGCTTCGAAGCCGCGAGCAACTTATTGTCCCAGAGCCCTGGCCTGCCGATTCCGACAGATGAGATTCCGAGCGGTGACGAGACGGACCGACTGCACCGCTGGGGGTATCGATACTACTCGGAGATGTTCAATAGACGCCAGTTGCT
>JAJZQK010000461.1 GCA_021847625.1 Chloroflexota bacterium | reverse complement strand
CATGCATCGGGGTGACGAAGGCGCCAGGCGCCACGCAATTGGCGCGTACGCCCTTCGGCCCCCACTCCACGGCGAGAGTGCGCGTCAGCTGGATAACCCCCGCCTTGGAAACCGAAGAGGGCGGCGGTGGAGGCGAAGTTGACGATGCTACCGGCACCGCGTTCGATCATCACCCGTCCCGCGGCCTGGCAGGCGAAAAGCGTCCCCTTGAGGTTGACGTCCAGGGCCTTCTGCAATTGCTCCTCGCTCAGTTCCGCGGCGTACCCGCCGGCGAGAACGCCCGCACAATTGACGAGGATGTCCAGACCGCCCCAGCAAGCCAGAGCCTGTTGCACCGCTGCCTCAACTTGGTCGCGGCGGGCCACGTCTACCTGCAGCCAGAGCGCTCTGCCACCTGCTGCCGCGATCCCCTCGGCTACACGCCTGGCCCCCTCCGGATCGAGGTCTACCGCCACCACCGCGGCCCCCAGCCGGGCCAGGCCCACGGTGGTGGCCTCACCGAGCCCACTACCCGCCCCGGTCACTAGGGCGATTCTATCGTTCAGGCCGAAGAGGTCGGCAACATATCCTTCGTCCATACGTCCCCTCGGCGGCTGCCCGTGGCTCCCCGCCATCATCGGCGTAGCATCCCGCATCAGCTAGGGGGGTCCCGCCACGGTCTACCGGACGCCACGCCTCGAACTTGGTCACTCGACTCCCGCCAGCGGCGCGCAGGCACCCTAGACCTAGCGTTCTTGGCCCTACCCCGGTCGTCCTACCTGCCGCTTGCGCTCAATCCAGGCGATCCCACAGGTTCGCGAGGTAGTCGATGCACTGCCGGGGATAGACATCGTAGAACTCGCGCCCCGTCTCGGCGTCCCAGGGCCAGTTGGCGGTGAGCAGTTCCATGGCAAAGTAGCCCCGGTAGTCGATGTCCTTCAGCGCCCGCAGGATGGGCCGGAAATCTACGTGGCCCGAGCCGGGGGCGGCGCGATTGCTGTCGCAGAAGTGGAAGTGCACAAGCCAGCGGCCGCAGGCCCTGATGGCCTCGTCCATCGCGACCTCTTCTATGTTCAGATGGAAGACGTCCCCCATCACCCCTACGTTGTCTAGGCCCACGTCCTCGCGCATGGCCAGCGCCTGCTCCAGCCTGTTCACCAGGTGCGTTTCGTACCTGTTCCAGGCTTCGATGGCCAGGGTTACCCCCTTCTCCGCGGCGTACGCCCCCAGCTCGCGCAACCCGGCAACCGCCCATCCCCACTCGTCCTGCAAGGATGCGAACGGCTGGGCCGAACGCACCGCAGTGGGCGCGAGAATGACCACCGGCGCCGCGACTTGCCCCGCCAGATCAATCTCATCTTGGACGTATTGGATAGTGGTGCGCCGCTCGTCCTCGTCGGGGCTGGCGAGCGACCGCCCCGGCGTGTGCCGCCCACACAGTGAGGACACGGCAAGGTGGTACCGCTCGCACAGACGGCGGACCTCACTGGGGTCGATCTGCCCAGGCGTCCCAGGCAGCTCGACTGCATCGTAGCCGGCCGCTGCCAGGCGAGCGAAGGAATCGTCGAGCGGTTCGCTACGGTAGACCAGGGGATAGAAGGCGTACTTGGGCACGATCATTCCTCCAGAACAAGGTCCGGTTGTTCCCGTCTCTCTCCCATTGAAAGTCAGCTAACGCAAGGGCCTCCTGACGGCCGTCTGCCTGCCCAGCAGATTGACAATCTGCTCTGTCTCAATGACAGGTAGGAGAGGGGCGGCTCGCGCTACAAGTCCATCTTAACGCCGGCCTTCTTGAGGTCGGCGACGGTCTCCGATTGTGCCTGTTTCATCGCCGGCTCGGCCGGCATCTGTCCGGACGCAACGGCGGAAATCGCCTTGTTGATGGCGGCGCCCGCCTGCGAGAAGACCGGCGTGATACGATACTTCATGTAGCCGCTCTTGCCCGCCAACTGCATGACCTGCACGTACAGGTCGGCCACATCCTGGCCGTTCAAGGTCATCTTCTTCTTGAACTCCGGGCTGTTGATCACCGAAAGACGGCAAGGCGCGGCGTAGCCCTTCTCGGTCACGTAGCGCATCACCATCTCCTTCGACAGTGCCCACTTGATGAACTCCCAGGCGGCGTCCTTGTTCTTGGCGCCGAGTGGGATGCCAAAGTTGTTGGAGTTGGAGCCCGGGAATCTGCCCGCGGGCCCCCCTGGCACCAGTGAGTACTTGACGGTCTTGGCCGTCTTGCTCTTCTCAGGGTCGCCGATGGGAGCGAGGAAGGCAATGACTGAAGAGCGGTAGTTGGCCCGACTGTTCTGCTGGGCGCTGATGCACTGGTCATCGGTGTAGGAGAGCACACCCTCGGGTGTGTACTTGCTCAGCAGCCTGCAGTAGTAGTCGGCGGCCTTGATTGACTCCGCTGAGTCCAGCGTGGGCGTCATGTTGTCCGGCGGGTCCTTGAAGACTTTGCCACCGAAGCCCATTAGGAAGGGCGGCCAGTTCCAGTGGTGCAGGTTGTCAGCGACGAAAGCCTTGCACCCCTCCTGGTCGTGTACCGCGGCCAGCACCTTCTCCAGCTCGTCGAAAGTCTCAGGCATCTTAAGGCCCGCCTTCTCGATGAGGTCCCCCCGGGCAGCGGCCGCGATCATCGCTCCCGCCTCCCAAGCGAAGCCATAGCGATTGCCCTTGGCATCCATAGCAGGCGACAGCGAGCAGGCGACAGCGTGCTGGTCGGGAAGTCGTCGGGCTGGAAGTCAGGAGGGGTTTTGTTCGGGTCCTTGAGGTAGTCCTCCAGACTGGTGAACCAACCGGCGCTCATCCAGCGGCCGGCTACACCATAGGTGATGCTCGCAAAGTCGTAGGCCGAGCCCTTTGTCGAGAGCTCGAGATCCAGCTGTTGGTTGTAGTTGGCAAGAGCAGGCGAGTTGAGGTTGACCTTGATTCCCGTCTTCTGCTCGAATTCAGGCAGGTAGCCCTTGATTGTCGTCGCCAGGACGTGCGAGTGCATGCCACCGTTGATGTTGACACCAGCAAAGGGCTTGGCGGCGCCGGACTGAATCGGGGCCTGGGTGGCCGCGGGAGCGGGGGTGGCCGCAGGAGCCGGGGTCGTGGTGACGACCGGCTTGGCCGCCTCGGTGGCCTTGGGTGCCGCCGTTGGCGACGGCGCGGCTGCGGGCGCGCAGCCCGCGATGAACGCGGCCAAGCCTGCGGTCGTCAAGGCGAGGAACCGCCGTCGGGGCATCCTGCCCCGAGCTCGAAGTAGGTTCGCGAGCGACTCTTCGACCATGATCTGCTTCCCCTTTCTGCAACGGACTTGGGATCCGTCTATCTTGGCGTCTAGAGAAGACGCTTCCCCCGACACCGTACAACGACCTGGGCCTGAGCCGTTCTTCGCTCCAACAAGGAAACATCAATCGATAGGCGCTCAATGCACACGTGTGCTGTATCACGTGCCTCCCAGCCTAGCACCATGCGCTTGCCCTGTCAACATGCCAAAAATTTAGTGTCAGTGTGATTTCCAGCTATGATCTGGACGGTTTTCCAGTTTAGTGCTGGACTCCTTCCTGGCCTGACGACGCATGAGGTGGGCCACGTGACGCCGAATTCCAGTCAGCGGTTGGACGGAGGAACAGAAGGCGCCGATCACGCTGGACGGAGGAATGCAATATGATACGCTCGCGAGAGGGAAGTCCCCCGGCTGGTCGGGGCACCCAGCGGGAGTTGCTGGCGCAGGAGCTCGCCCGCGATGTTCGCCAAGCGATGCCCCGGCTCGACGACCAGGGCCTTTACCCGTCGGGCAGGCGCATCCGACCGCTCATGCACCGACGCATCCATCCCCTGCACGCGGACTTCTACGTCATCCGTCGTATTCTCCTGCAGGAACCCGGCTGGACCCTCGATCCGTCCGCATACCAGCAAGACGTCCCAGACCGAAGAGAAGCCACGCAATCACCGTAGTACCCGCTCAGCATCCGGCCAGTCTGTCGGCGGCCAGGGAATTCACCCACTTGAGGGCTTCCGCGGCCAAGTAATTCACCCACCCCACGGCCAAGTTATTCACCCAGGG
>JAJZQK010000460.1 GCA_021847625.1 Chloroflexota bacterium | reverse complement strand
ACGTCATGGCAGCCATCAACTCCTCGCTCGCCGTCTACAAATCCTCC
Source organism: Chloroflexota bacterium (assembly GCA_021847625.1). Next base: position 3,988 of record JAJZQK010000460.1, on the reverse strand, counting down.
GGCGCGCGCCTCACCACCCCCGAGTCCGTCTACACCTTCTTCAACCTCGACCCAGTCGCCAACCCCATCCTCAGTGACCCCCGCTGCTACTACGACGCCCCCACCCAGCGCTGGTTCGCCTCCATGATCAACGTGCTCAACTTCAACACCGGCCGCAGCAACCTCGTCCTCGCCGTCAGCCAGACCAGCGATCCCACCGGTGCCTACAATCTCTACTCGATTGACACCACCGATGACGGCCTCAACGGCACCCCCGCCGACACCGGCTGCTCCTCCAGCGATCCCTGCTTCGGCGACCAGCCCACTCTCGGCGCAGATGCCAACGGCATTTACATCACCACCAACGAATTTGATCTCGCGGGCTTCTATTTCAACGGCGCTCAGGTCTACGCCATCTCCAAGTCCGGCCTCGAATCCGGCTCCATGCCCACCGTCGTCCACATCGGCAACCTGCCCCTCGCCGAAGGCCCGGCCTACTCCATCCAGCCCGCCAGCTCGCCCGACCTCAGCTCTGAGGGAGACTCCGGCGTTGAATACTTCCTCAGCGCCCTCGACTTCAACGGCACCCTCGACAACCGCATCGCCGTCTGGGCGCTTTCCAATACCGGCTCCCTCAGCGAGGCCACGCCATCCGTCACCCTCACCAACCAGATCCTCACCAGTGAGGTCTACGGCCAGCCCTACCCCGTCACCCAGAAGCCCGGGCCCTATCCCCTCGGCCAGGCCCTCGGCGAGCCCGAAGAGAACATCGACTCCGGCGATGACCGCATGCAGAATGCCGTCTACGCCAGCGGCCGCCTCTGGGCCGGACTCAACACCATCGTCTCCGACGGCTCCAACATCAACACCGGCATCGCCTACTTCGTCGTCAATCCATCCATGAAAGGCGGCCAGCTCTCCGCCACACTCCAGGGTCAGGGCTACATCGCCGTCGCCGGCAACTCCGCAATCTACCCCGGCATCGGCGTCACCGCGGATGGCTCCGCAGCCGCTGCCTTCACCGTCGCCGGCCCCGGCATGTATGCCAGCGCCGCTTACGCCCACATCAACCCATCTCACGCCGGCTCCGTCCAGATCGTCGCGCCCGGTCAGGCCCCGCAGGACGACTTCTCCGGCTATCCCGAGTTCCACGGCAGCGGCGTCGCCCGCTGGGGCGATTACTTCTGGGGCGTCGCCGACGGTAGCTCCCTCTGGTTCGCCACCGAGTTCATCCCCGGCAACATCGACAGCACCAACTACTACACCGACTTCGGCACCCAGGTCTTCAAAGTCAACCTCGATCAATAACCTCCGTCCACCTTGGGGCGTCGCTCACCCGGCGCCCCATCTCGTTCGTTCCTCCGTCCTTCCTTTCACAGTCGTGCGCCTGCCGAACAGCCCTCCCGCACCCCCGAACACACCCCATACCCGCAACACCGTGTCAACCTGAGCAAAGCACGCTTGCGGCCCCACGCAGTGGGGGGTTGCGGAACGAAGGATCTGTGCTTCAAACTCCCACACCAGGTGCCCCACCTTTGCCAATGCGCGTCTTGTGCGCAGCGGCGAAGGTGGGAATCCACCGCACTTCACCGCGCCCGCAGCACCAGCCTGCCCTGCAGCCCGCCCACAATCGCCCCCACCGTCAGCGTCGCCAGCACGGCATAACCCGCTTCAATCACGAACAGCTCATGAGGCATGCGTGCAATGCCAAACCAGCTCATCACGGCTACGGCTCCGCCAAGCAGCAGCGCCATCACCACTCCGGGCAGCACACCTTTGCGATGCGACACCGCCAGCAGCCACGCCACTCCATACGCAAACAGCAAACACACCCCCGCCGTCAGCAGATGCGGGGAAAGCCACCACACGATGTGCTTCACCTGTGCATGGGTCAGTCCCACTGCTTCCATCCACTGCGCGCGGAACAGATAGTGCGAATGCCAGATGGCGCCCAGGTACCACGCCGCAAACGCCGCCACCAGAACCGGCAGGTGGTAGATCGGTTTCGCGTCCGCCTTCGCCTCGCCGGCCTTGTACGGCTCTGCGTGAATCGCCTGGACCATGCACTCCCGGCCGCACTCCGCGTGTTCCGGCCATCGCGTGCACTCGCACAGCCGCACATCCGGAGATCCATCGATCCCCGACTCCGCTGCATGGCGCGCATCCAGGCGCACGACCGCCGCCCGATGATTCTCGGGGCACTCCACCAGCCGGCTCCCCGAGTACCGCCGCAAAATCTCATAGCGCCGAAGCAAAAGGGGCAGCAGCAAAACCAGCGCCGCCGCAGCGCCAAGCACGAGCAAGATCAGCATGAGCATAGCCCACCTCCGTCGCCCCGCAGTCTGCGCCCGCCCTCGCCGCCCTTCAGTGATCCCCATCACATTCTGCAGTCCACCCTACGCCGGCCCGCTCGCTTCGCCTTTGAATCGCGCGGGGGCCCCATCCTAAACGCGTCTTGTGTGTTTAGGGTGGGAAGGCACAAATCCCGCCCAGTCACAAACCTCCGGGTGCCCCTCCTTCGCCGCAAGTTGACCTGTTCCAGAGTCTCGCGCCGCTTGTATAGTTGCCCTGTCGGTTCTTTCCTTCCCCGAGGTCAAGCATGAGACAAATGGTCCGCTGGCTGCTCGTTGTTGCTTCTCTTTGCTCCGCCTCCGTTCTCTCCGCCCAGGTCCCCGCTCAACCTGCCGAGGTCACCGTCACCCTCGGCCTGTCGGCGGCTCCGCTCTATGGCCCATGGAAGTTCCACATCGGCGACTCGCCCCTCGACCCCAAAACCGGCCAGCCGCTCTGGGCCGAGCCCGACTTCGACGACTCCGCATGGGAGAACGTCGACCTTACCCCCAAGGGAGGCTCGACTGATCCAACTACCGGAGTCGCCGGTTATGTTCCCGGCTGGACGACAAAGGGACACCCAGGCTACTGGGGTTACGCCTGGTATCGCATGCGTGTCCAAGTCAACCTGCCGCTACATCAGCAGTTGGCACTCGCCGGACCGCCTGACTTCGACGATGCCTATCAGCTCTTTGCCAACGGTTCGCTGGCCGGCAGCTTCGGCGGCTTCGGCACGCACCGCCCCACGGTCTATTACGCGCAGCCGGCCATGTTTCCCGTGCCGGATTCCGGAGCCACCCAGGTCATTGCCTTCCGCTTCTGGATGGAGCCGTCCACGCTCCTCGCGGCGCCGGAAACGGGCGGCTTCCACAGCCCCCCGGTCTTGGGTGAACTGGGCGTGGTCCGTCTCACCTATCAATCCAACTGGCTGGCGGTCATCAAGGACTTTTCGGCCAGAGCTCTCCTGATACTGGTCTTTGGATTGCTCGCTCTGCTCGCCTTCAGCCTCATCCTCTTTGACCGCTTTGACTCCGTCTACCTGTGGATGGGACTTCTCTTCCTGCTCACTGCCTCTCAATCCTTTTTTGCGGTGATCTCGGAATGGAGTCTATGGTTGAGCATTCCCGAGAGCAACCTGCTGTTTGGCGTCATCGTCCCGCTGAATAATGCTGCATGGGTGATTGTCTTGTGGATCTGGTTCGGGCGCGGCGTCTTTCGCCGGCTCCCGCAACTGGTCGCGGTGCTCACCGCCCTCAACATAATTTGTTCCGTGCTCGGAAACGAGGTCTTAGTCGGACTCATTGCGCATTCGGCGGCCGAACGCTTCAATCATGCCTCCGTTGTCCTCGCAGTTGTGCTCATGTGTCTGCTGGCCTGGATCGTCATCAACGGCATCCGCCGCCAGGGTCTGGAGGGCTGGCTGGTTCTGCCCGTCGTCCTGTTGAGCGGCTTTAGCGCTCTTCTCACCATAGAGCCGTCGCTGCAGGTTCGTGAGGTGTGGTTCCCCTTTGGCGTGCAATTTTCCCTGAGAGCAGTAACCGACCTCCTCATCTCTCTCGTCATTGGCATTCTGCTCGTCCGCCGCCTTCTGCGCTCGCTCGAACGCCAGCGGCAGATGGCCCTGGATGTGAAGCAGGCACAGGAGGTGCAGCAGGTCATCCTGCCCGAAGACCGCGTC
>JAJZQK010000459.1 GCA_021847625.1 Chloroflexota bacterium | reverse complement strand
CGACCTGGTCGCCGGCATCTCGGCGCCGCCCTGGTGTGGCTGCTCTTTGGCGTTTTGGCTCCGCGGTGAGCCGTCCGATCCGTCGGGACCACGGCGCAACCGGCCGACCTCGCGGGGTGGTTACCCGTTGTTCAGACCTTGCCGGCGGAGCCGGCCTTCACTTCCCGCAACAGGGCCAACTGCTTTTCCAGCAACTCGATCTGGTGCTGCTGCGTGGCCATCAGGTCCTTCCACTGAGCCTCCCGTAGCGTGTCCATTTTCAGGTGGAGTTCCTCGATCTCCAGTTCCGCCTTGAGGTTCACCTCATAGTCGTGCTGGGCACGGATGCGGTCCTTGGCCTCCTGGCGGTTCTGGCTCATCATGATGACTGGGGCCTGAATGCCGGCCAAGAGCGAGAGCATCAGGTTCAGCAGGATGTACGGATAGGGGTCCCAGGGCTTTCGGGAGATGAGGAGGACCGTATTCACCGCGATCCACAGCAAGACAAGGCCCAGAAAACTCAGGATGAACGCCCAACTCCCGACGACATCGGCCAGGCGGTCCGATATCTTCTGGGCGAAAGTCATCTGCCCTTCGTGTAGTTCGTTAACGTTCCGGCTGACCCGCCGCTTCGCCCGCAGGCGCCGGATGACCTCGTTTTCCCGCTCGACCGTCGAGTTCGTCATCGAATTCGCACCTTTCCTCGATTCACAGATGGCGTAGGATTCGCCTTTCTTCGACATTCCCCCGCTTGGGTTTCAGCTATGGATGCGGAACCGGGTGATTCCGGTGTGGTCGCAAGTGCCACGGCCAGAGTTGGTTTTTGTAGAAGGAACAAGCAATTTGTCGAAGAATGGCCGTTCTCAACCGGAGTCTACTAGAGTAAGCCATTTCCGAAACCTGTCCAACTCCATACCACCATCGCCGCCTCGTCTTCGCATCCCATACAGTCCCCCCTCTCCACCCATCTACTTTCACAGAAGTCGCGGACACAAGAGCACAACCGGGCAAAGGCACAGACGCAAGGTAAACAGGAGTGACTGACCAGAGGAAAAGAGGTGACCGGCCGGCGACACCTCATTCTTGCCGTTGTTGTTATTGCTGCCGCTTCAACTGTCTTGAACTCTAGCTCTAAATGAGGAGGTGGAGGCGTGTTCCTTCCTGGCAAGTTATCGGGTTTCATCCTGCTGCTGATCGTGTGCGGCGCTATCCTGTGGCGTCTCCAGTCGGCCCGCAAGGGCAAAATGCCCGAAGTGCGCAAGCTGCCGCAGTTGGATGCTATTGATGAACTGATCGGACGCTGCGTGGAGATGGGCCGTCCGGTCCACGTATCCCCCGGGCGCGGCGGTCTGGTCGACGTCGAGGCCTCGCAGATCCTGGCGGGCCTTGAAGTCATGTCTTACGTGGCGAGGAAAGTGGCGCAGACCGACGGGAAGATGATCGCCACCGTCTGCCAGGCCGAGGTCTACCCGGTGGCCGAGTCGGTGGTGCGCGAAGGCTTCATCGTCGAAGGCAAGCCGGACGCCTATCAACCCGACATGGTCCGCTACCTGTCGCCCAACCAGTTCGCCTACGCCGGCGGCATCCTGGGCATCTACTCCCGCGAGAAACCGGCCGGCAACATCTACATTGGTCTGTTCTTCGCCGAGGCGCTGCTCCTTCTGGAGGGTGGATACCTGGCGGGCGCCATGCAGATCGGCGGTACGGCGAACACCCTGCAGACCCAGTTCTTCGTGGCCTGCTGCGACTACACCCTCATCGGCGAGGAGGTCTTCATCGCCGGCGCCTACCTGTCCCGCGACCCCATGCGTCTGGGCGGCCTCCTGGGCCAGGACATCGGCAAGATGCTATTCATGGCGCTGATTGCCGCCGGAGTCATCCTAAAGGCCTTCGGGAACGACTCGATTTCCAAAATCCTGAGTAAGTGAAAGGGGGAAAGCCACGTTGATTCGCATCGGGCAAGTATTGGGCTCAGCCGCCGGCATAGCCATGCTGGCAATCTTCTTCTTGAAACTGGCTCCCCCGGAGGCGAAGGCGGTCGGGATGGTTCAGACCATGGCCTTGGTCATCGCGGCCTTCGCCCTTGGCGTCGGGGCCATCAGCCTGTTCATCAGCCATGGGAAGAAGGTCCTCAAGGGCCACGCCGACGCGCCGTACAGCGCCGTGCTTCTGGCCTCTCTCACCCTCATGGTGCTGGCCGGCGCCGTCTTCGGAAAGCCGTCCGACAAGTTCTACACCTTCATGTTCAAGAACTTCAATAACACGCTGGACTCCAGCTTCTTCGCTATGCTGTGCTTCTACATCTTCTCCGCTGCCTACCGAGCGTTCCGCATCCGGAACAGCGACGCCGCGGTATTCCTGATTTCCGGCACGCTGGTCATGCTGGGCGCGGTGCCCATCGGCGCCGTGATCTGGTCCAAGTTCCCGGACATCTCGACCTGGATTCTCTCGGTACCGAACACCGCGGCCATGCGCGGCATCCTCTTGGGCGCCGCCCTCGGCTACATCGCCACCGCCATGCGGATCATCCTGGGGATGGAAAAGGGCATGTTCGGCGGCGGCGGGTCGGGCAACTCATGAAAGGAGGAGACGGCAGATGAACTTCTTTGATCACCTGGGACGCATCGACCGGCGCATCATCTACGTCCTGCTGTTCCTGGCTGTGGCCGTCCCTCTCATGAAACCCCTGGGGCTGCCCACCATGGTCGAACCCATGACCCAGCAGGCCTTTGATACTGTCGGCAAGCTGAAACAGGGCGATGTCCTGATCTTTGCCATGGATACCAGCGTGGCCTATAAGGCCGACCTGTATGCGGGTTCCATCGCCATGGTCCAGCACGCCCTCAACCGCGGAGCGCGGGTACTCATTCCGGCCGTGGTCCAGGACGGCCCGCTGGTGGCCGACGACCTGGTGAAGTACTTCGAGAAGAAAGGTATCAAGTATGGGGACCGCCTCATCAATCTCGGTTTCGTGCCGGGCGGCGAGACGGCCGTGGCGGCGATGGCGCGGAACTTCCCCGGCACTTTCCCCAAAGACTACTACGGCAACGCGACGGCCGGCATGCCGGCCATGGCCGGCGTGAATTCCGCCAAGGATTTCACCTTGGTGGTGGCGGCGGCGGTGAACATCACCCCCGGTGGCCTGGACTGGGTCAAGCAGGTGCAGGGTCCTTACGGTACGCCGCTGGTGTTCCTGTCGGGCGCCATGTTGGTGCCGCAGTTCGTCCCGTATCTGCAGTCCGGGCAGTTGAAAGGTATGCTCAAGGGGATCAGCGGATCGGCGCAGTACGAGACGCTGTTGAAGCAGCCGGGCGCGGCCACGGCCTCCATGGAAGGGCAATCCATGGCCCATAGCCTGGTGATCATCCTGATCATCCTAGGCAACCTCTCCTTCATCTTAGGAGCCGCTACCCGCAAGGCAAGGGGGGTGCGCTAGATGTCGACGGTCACAGTGGGCATCTGGATTGGGGTGATCCTGAACCTCGCCGTTTGGAGCTATCTCTTCGGCGATAACCGGGTCTACCGCTACGTCGAGCACATTTTCATCGGGGTGTCGGCCGGCCACGCGCTGGTCATGGGTGTCAGAAGCGTGAAGACCCTGGCCTGGCAGCCGATGCTTTCGGCCCAGACGCCGGAAGTGCAACGGATTCTGGCGTTCTTGAGCATCATGATGGGGCTCTTACTCTACGCGACTCTATCCAAGCGCTACCGCCGTATCTCGGCTCTACCGGTCGGCATCCTGCTAGGGACCGGCGCCGGGCTATCCATGGGCGGCACCATCATTTCGCAGGGCGCCGCTCAGATCAAGGCGACCATCATGCCCCTGAGCTCACTGAACAATGTGATTATCATCCTCGGCGTCCTGGCGACCATGACCTACTTCATCTACGGCAAGGCCCGTGGCACGGTGGGCGATGTGGCGCTGCAGGTCGGCAAGGTCGGGCGCTGGATCATGATGGTTGGATTCGGCGCGGCTTACGGCACGACGGTCATGGGACGTGTGGCGCTGCTTACAGGGCGCGTGACGTTCTTGTTGAAAGACTGGCTGCACCTGATAAAGTAGAGAT
>JAJZQK010000458.1 GCA_021847625.1 Chloroflexota bacterium | reverse complement strand
CACTCCGCCTCTCACCCACTCAGGATCCCTGGTCCGGGCGATGCATGGAAATGGGATTGATCGGCCGGTGCAGGCAGGTCGTACCAATGCAGAGGCTGAAGGAGAGCGAGTGATGGCTCATAAGGTGACACTTATTCCTGGCGATGGCACAGGCCCCGAGATCGTTGAGGCTACCAGGCGAGTGCTTGAAGCCACGGGCGTCCAGTTCGACTGGGATGTCCAGGAAGCCGGAGTGGACGTACTCGAGAAGTATGGAACGCCTCTCCCAGACGCTGTCATCGAGTCTATCAAGAAGAACAAGGTTGCGCTGAAGGGGCCGATCACGACCCCCGTCGGCAAGGGCTTCAGAAGCGTAAACGTCGCGCTCCGTAAGAGCCTGGGCCTGTTTGCCTGTCTGCGGCCCTGCAAGAGTTACCCGGGTGTTCGCAGCCGGTACGACAACGTGGATCTGGTCGTCGTGCGGGAGAACATGGAGGATCTTTACGCTGGTGTCGAGTTCCAGCGAGGCTCGGAGGGTGCCCGCAGAGTGATCGAGCTCGCTGCCGAGACCGGCGCGGGTACCATTCCGCCGGATTCTGGTATCAGTCTCAAGTCCATCTCCGTGACCGGCACCCGGCGCATCGTGAAGTGGGCGTTCGAATACGCCAGGGCCAACAAACGCCGGAAAGTCACCGCCGTCCACAAGGCGAACATCCTGAAGTTCACCGACGGACTGTTCCTCCAGGTAGCGTCGGAAGTCGCCAAAGAGTATCCGGAGATCGAGTTCGACGATCGGATCGTGGACAACATGTGCATGCAGCTAGTGCAGAAGCCGGAGTTGTATGACGTGCTGGTTCTGCCGAATCTCTTCGGCGATATCCTGTCCGACCTCTGTGCAGGATTGGTTGGCGGCCTGGGCGTTGCCCCCGGCGGCAACTTCGGCGAGGCCGAGGTTGCCCTCTTCGAGCCGACCCACGGCAGCGCCCCAAAGTACGCTGGCCAGAACAAGGTGAATCCGTCCGCGACCATCCTCTCTGGAATGCTGATGCTTCGTCACCTTGGCGAGCGAGACGCGGCCGACCGGCTGGAGAAGGCCTTTGCCGCGGTCGTAGCGGAGGGCAAGGACGTCACTTACGACATGAAGCCTAATCCCAACGATGCCACTGCCGTTGGGACCTCGGAGTTTGCCGACGCGATCATCCGCAGGATGCAGGAGTAGCGCGTGAGTGGTGAGTCGTGAGTCGGAGAAGACCAAACCCGACTCACGACTCACCACTCACGGAGCAGCGCGATGACACTGACATTCTCTTCCCGAGGAGGGTCGTTGCTCCTGAACCTGATGGCCTGGCGCCACGCGTACGATTTCGACGCGCCGGAGCTTTGCGCACGCGCCAGGCTGGAGCGTTTGCGCTCGGCGATCGATGCGGCCAGACGCTGCAACCTGGATCCCAGGCTTGACTCCGAACTCGAATACGCACTGCTGGACTGCGAGAGGCTCCTCGCCTTGCCGTTGCTTGACGGGGATGCAGCGGAGCAAGAGATGGTGCCCCAGCGCATCGCGAGGATGCGCCGCATCGTGGGGTACCACGAGGGGGGTGTCTCCAGGCTCAATCGTCGCTACTGGTGGGTTCCCTTTTCGATCGTGATGGCGGTAATGATGTACTGCCTCTCGTGCGATCTGGCACCCCGCGTGACGTCGCTCCTCCCGTAGACAAGGGTGCGATCCCATCTGCTAAAATAGGGTGCTGAGGAATGGCATCGGTTCCAGGGCACCCACTCAGTCCACGGACCGTGGCCCTCGGTCCTGAATACCGCCGACGTAGCTCAATTGGCAGAGCAGTGGTTTTGTAAACCACCGGTTGCGGGTTCGAGTCCCATCGTCGGCTCCACGCAGAAGCAGCTCCAGCATATCTGGGGCTGCTTTTCTCTGTAACTCATTGTCACACTGGCGCGGAGTGCTGCGACTCCGCCTCTCGCCTATCCTACCCCTGCATAGATGCTGCCCTACACGCTCTGTCACCAGCATTGATGTATGCCTCACTCCTCCGGCAGTAGTGCTGTCACCTCCTGGCGGAGTGTCGGAAGCTTCGACTCTATGACATCCCACACAAGTCTATCGTCAACCTGCGCGTATCCGTGTGCCAGAATGTTCCTGAACGCAATGATCCTTCGATGTTCGGAGATCTTTTCTGCCAGCGCTTCATCAATACGAGCCAGTTGAGTCATGGCCTCCCCGACGATTTCGAACTGCCGCTCCACGGCGGAGCGCAGCATTGGATCGGCCTCGTAGCCTGCGAAGCTCTTGCCCTTCGTAAACTGCGTGATCAGCCCGGCCGCTCGGTCTATGTCGAAGAGATACTTCTTCGCCTCAGGCTGCATAGACCAGCTCCTTCGTTTTGTTTGCCGACTCTCTGAAGTACGGGTTGCTGATCGCGGACGTAACGACGAGGTCGACGGGCGTTCCGAGCGTCGACTCCAGCGACTCCAAAAGACCGAAGTACCGGTCGGCATACCCAGGCGCCTCCGGCCGCTCGAACTCCACCAGGAAGTCAAAGTCGCTCGTCTCGGGGCGGAACTCCCCCGCGGCCGCCGAACCGAATAGCTCCAGCTTGCGCACTCCGAACTGCCGGCACAGCGCCTCCAGTTCGACCCTGTGAAGTTCGATATGTCGAATCATGCATCCTCCACGCCCCAGGCATGGCCAATTCTACATCATCGTCAACGAGAAAGGGGCCACTTGTGTCCGCTGGCCAGGCCCCTGCTGGCACCGTGGGGTCAATGTTGCCGAACACGTAACCCTGGCTTCGTTCACTCCCAGACCCGCGGGTTCCTGGTTGCCTTGCAGGCCTCTCTGGGATTGACGCGGCTTGAGACTTGAGTAGAGGGCATCCTGGAAAGCCCTCGACCGGATCGCATGCGGCTGTTAGCGGTCCGCGCGACCTGAGCGCAAACTGGCCGTATCGGGATGCTGTTCTGGCTTGTATGGGCTCCTCCGCCAGCATAAGATTGCAGCACCTCTCGGGAGACCACTTCGTGGTTCGCGATTTTCCACCATGCCTGGCCACGGTACGCCGTGTCTGCATCCCTTTCTGTAGGAGGGCAACTTGAAGACTCGCATCGTCCTCTCGATTCTGGCGCTGGCAGCCATCTCACTTGGTTTGCCAGGTGTCTCTGTCGCCGACCCCGCGGACGGCAGCTACGTCGTCAGGTACGGGGACACCCTCTATTCCATCGCGCGGACTCTCGGGGTTGAACTCCAGGCCCTGCAGAATGCAAACGGCATTGCCGATGCTTCCAGAATCCGGGCGGGTCAGGTGCTGACAATTCCGGGAAGCGGGCAATCTGGCCAGGCCCCAGATCAGGCATCCCTGGATGCTCCAGGAAGCTACCTGGTAAGGCAAGGAGACACCCTCTATTCCATCGCCAGGTCGCTCGGCGTTCAGCTTTCGGTGCTCCAGAGTGCGAACGGCATCCAGGACCCTTCTCGTATCCGGACGGGGCAGGTCCTGGCAGTCCCCGGCGCGGCGCCAGCCGCTCCGGCGAGCGATCCAGCCCCCACACCTCAGCCCGCTCAGACGCCCGTTCCCGCGGCGGCTGCCCCCGCTTCGTCCGAGGGTGTCTACCGTGCGGCCTCGCCCGAGTATGGGATGAACATCTTCATCATGGGAGCCGCCTCCACGACGGCTCGGGACCTCCAGAAGGTGCGGGATGCCTCCTTCACCTGGCAGAAGACCCTCTTCCAGTGGAGACAGATCGAGGGGGATGGGAAGGGCGTCTTCAACTGGGCCGAGTCCGACCGAGTGGTGGCGGCTTCTAACACCGCCGGCATCAAGACGATAGCGAGGCTCGACTTCCAGCCCTCCTGGGCGAGGTCGGACGGCGCCTTCAACGGCCCCCCCGACAACCTCGCCGATTTCGCCGACTTCGTCTACGCCTTTGTGTCTCGCTACAAGACGGGCAGCCCTTACGGGAGGGTGCCGGCCATCGAGCTGTGGAACGAGCCGAACCTCGCCCGGGAGTGGGGAGACAGGGCGCCCAACCCCCGCGAGTACGTGGCCCTCCTGAAGGCTGGGTACGAGGC
>JAJZQK010000457.1 GCA_021847625.1 Chloroflexota bacterium | reverse complement strand
CATCGAAGGGCTGACGGCGGGCGCGGTGAAGCAGTAGGCCTACAGGGAGGCAATACCGATTGCGCACGCAGATATCCCAATCGTCTGGGGCCAAGACGTAGCGTCCGTCTCTGCCGGCCGGGTGGCGGCCAGACCTCGGTTCCTGGCGCCGCAGGCCCTAGGGAGACGGCCGCCACTACGGAATGGCATGGGCCGAAATGGGGCCTGATGTTAAGGCAGCTGGTATTAGATTGAAAGAAGGGAGGCAAGGCGTGACGATGAGATCCCGCGACCGTGTACTGGTGGCATTGAATCACGAGGAGCCAGACCGCGTGCCCATCGATTTGGGCAGCACCGGGGTGACGTCGATCACCAAGCGGGCCTACGTCGGGCTGCGACGGGAGCTGGGTTTGCCGGAGGAGGACGTCGAGGTCATCGATCTTGTTCAGCAGCTGCCGCGCGTCGGCGAGGACGTTCTGGAGGCCCTGGGCGTGGATACGCGAGGCCTCCGCGTCAACCCGCCCGGCGGCCGGGGACCGGAGATCCTCGACGAGGGCGACTACCTGGCCTTCTACGACGAGTTCGGGGCGAAGCTGCGTATGCCCAAACAGGACGGCTACTACTTCGACTGGACCGACTCCTCTCTGGCCGCGCCACGACCGGAAGCCTTGGCGGCCCTGCCCTGGCCCGACCCCGACGATCCCTCCCGCTACGCGGGCCTGCGGGAACGGGCCCGCGCGGTCTACGAAGAAACGGACTATGCCTTGGTGGGGGTGATGCCGCTGGGCGGCGATCTGATGCTGCGATTGCGGCAGGTGCGCGGCTTCGCCGAGGGGCTGATGGACCTTCTGGTGAACGAGGATTTCGCCGAGGTCTTCCTCGACAAAGTCACCGACCTGGCGCTCAGGTCGTGGTCGCATTTCCTGGCGGAAGTGGGTGACTACATCCAGGTGGCGGTGATGGCGGAGGACCTGGGCACGCAGACGGGGCCGCTGATCTCTCCCTCCCTATACCGGCGCCTGATCAAGCCCCGGCAAGCCCGCATCGTGCAGCTAATCAAGCAGAAGAGCCGCGCCAAGGTCTTCCTGCACTCGTGCGGCGCGGTCTACGACTTCCTCCCCGACCTCGTCGAAGTCGGCTTCGACATCCTCAATCCCGTCCAGCTGGCGGCGGCGGGCATGGGTGACACGGCTCGCCTCAAACGCGAGTTCGGCCGGCATCTTATCTTCTGGGGCGGCGCTTGCGACGTCCAGCGCGTGCTGCCCTTCGGCTCGGCCGAGCACGTGCGCGAGGAAACCTGCCGGCGGGTCCGCGACCTGGCCCCGGGCGGCGGCTTCGTGCTGGCCGCCTCCCACAACATCCAGAGCGACGTGCCGCCGCGGAACGTGGTGGCCATGTTCGCGGCGGCACGGGACTGCGGGCGCTACCCGCTGAAGGGGCCGAGCCGATAGGGACAATAACGTAGAGGCGGGCGTCTCTGCCCGCCTCCATGCCGTGGCCGGCAGACAAGGTCCCTGGGCGCAGCCCAGGGGGACGCCCGCCAGTACGCAGTGGTGATTCCATTGGGGCTGAAGAGCCACTACCGGGCAACCATTGACGAGACAGTATGCATGCTGTACGATCGTTGGGCCATCCTCGAATCCTTCCAGCGTGAGGATGAAACAGAGACTAAGCGGTACTGGCGGTGAGGCCGATGGTAGATAGACAAATAGTCAGGAGTATGCCAAGTGAATAAGGTACCTAGGAAGGTCTTGGTGCTGGGCATCGACTCGCCTGTGGCGTCGCAGATCTACAACTGGGCCAAGGAGGGCAAACTGCCGAACTTGGCCAAGATTATCGATAACGGCGTCTACTGCGAGAACTGCCTGGTGCCGTTCCCGACGATCACCCCGCCCAACTGGACGACCCTCGCCACCGGCACCTGGGCCGGCACGCACGGGCTCACCGATTTCGAGGGGCACACCCCCGGCGACCCGCTGTGGAAGACGCACCAGAACTTCGATTCGCGAGAGATCATGGCGGAGACGATCTGGGAAGCGGGCGAGCGTGTTGGTAAGAAGAGCATCGTCCTCAACTGGCCCAGCAGCTGGCCGCCCCGGGTGAAGGACGGCTACCAGATCGGCGGCTACGGGCTGAACATCACTGACGTGCGGGTCGGCATCCCGATCGAGGATGTCTGCGGCACGATGCTGGCCCACGACATGCTGTTCTCCACCGAGTACTACCCACGCTGCAGTGAGGTCGTCTTCCGGAAGGCGAGCGGCTGGGATGGGGTCGAGCACAGCGCCGATGCCCTGGAGGCGGAGGTCAACCTCAACCTCTGGCGCAGCACGGTCGGCATGAAGCCGGTCACGTGGCACGTGCTGGTCGATCGCTCGAACGGCTGATTAGTTGGTAATAGATGGGAGGGCAGGTTGCTGTCCTCGCTTCTCTCATGGCTTGCGTCTTCTTGGCTCATCACCGCCTTTCCCGCGGGCATGCGAGCGCTCTAGCGCAGGCCCTTGCTTTGTGCTATGATGGTTCCGGCGCATAGCAGGCAGAATTGGCCCTTGGGTCGATCATGCTGCCGGGGGAGGACGATGGTGACCGCCCAAGCGAGATGCTCGCCGCTGCCACTTTTGTTTCTCCGTTTGCCGATGCCTTCCCCGGTCCATCTCTGCGGAATCCTTGTCGGTTGCCGGTAGTGAGCGTTCAGAGGTGGCGAGACAGGCCGGGATCAGCGCCGTGCTTGCGATGCTCTTGGCATCCCCTTGGGCCCCTGCCAGCCTGCTCGTCTAACCGAATCGGATGGTGAGCTTTCGTGTTATTAGTGATGTCTGGCAAGCCGGTCCTGGGCGTGTAGCCGCACGCGCGGCGTTCGGTCGAGACGGCACATGAGCAACGGCACGAGACTTCTCGCTTACGGGGGTTGAGCATGTTGGAGACTAGCAAGATTACGGAGCTGCAGACGCTCAGGGAGAGGGCGGTCGAGGGCGGCGGGGCCAAGCGGATCGAGCAGCAGCACGGGAAAGGCAAGATGACGGCGCGCGAGCGGATCGCGGCGCTGCTGGATTCGGGGACGTTCGAGGAACTGGACCCGTTTGTGGTCCACCGGTGCACGGACTTCGGGTTGGCCGAGCAGCAGTACCTCGGGGATAGCGTCGTCACCGGCTTTGGCAAGATCGAGGGCCGCCCCGTCTACCTCTATTCTCAGGATTTCACCGTCTTCGGCGGCTCGCTGTCGGAGGTCCACGCGCAGAAGATCTGCAAGGTACTCGACCTGGCGATGAAGAACGGGGCGCCCTGCATCGGCCTCAACGATTCGGGGGGCGCCCGCATCCAAGAGGGGGTGCTGAGCCTCAACGGCTACGGCGAGATATTCCTGCGCAACACCCTGGCCTCGGGGGTCGTACCGCAGATCTCGGCGATCATGGGGCCCTGCGCGGGCGGCGCCTGCTACTCGCCCGCGCTCACGGACTTCGTCTTCATGGTCAAGGACACGAGCCACATGTTCATCACCGGCCCGGCGGTTGTGAAGACGGTGACGCACGAGGACGTGACCTTCGAGCAACTAGGGGGCGCGGAGACCCACAGCAGCACTAGCGGCGTGGCCCATTTCGCGGCCGAAGATGAAGAGGAGTGCGTGCGGCTGATCCGCAAGCTGCTCTCTTTCCTGCCCTCGAATAACATGGAAGACCCGCCCTATCTGCCGGGCCTTGACCCGAGCGACCGCGTCGACGACAGGCTCGACGGCATCATCCCTAGTCAACCGAACCAACCCTATGACATGCTGGAGATCATCACCAGCGTCGTCGACGACGGCGAGTTCTTCGAGGTCCACAAGGACTTTGCCCGGAACATGCTGGTGGGCTTCGCCCGCCTGGGCGGGCGGACGGTCGGCATCGTCGCCCAGCAGCCGATGGTCCTGGCGGGGGTTATCGACATAAATGCGTCTGACAAGGCGGCCCGCTTTGTCCGCTTCTGCGACTGCTTCAACGTGCCCTTGATCACGATCGCGGATGTACCCGGGTTTATGCCCGGCCTGGAGCAGGAGCACGGCGGCATCATCCGCCACGGGGCGAAGATGATCTACGCCTACAGC
>JAJZQK010000456.1 GCA_021847625.1 Chloroflexota bacterium | reverse complement strand
GCGGATTTCCTGGATGCCCGCTTGCGCGGGCATGACGATCTCTGGGGGAGTCCGCCTTCACTAGACTGTCACTCTGTCGGCGAACCATCCCCGGATAGAGAGATAGCGGTACGTATCCTGCTACCCCTCAGCAAATGAAAGCCCCACCTGGCCACCGCTGCCGAGATGCTTCCTTATTTGTAGCGGCGGCCGTTCTTAGAGAGGAATCATCCATCGCCCCCTGGGCGACCAACGGCGGATGAAAACGGTTTGCCCCATCTTGCGAACTCACAACCAGGTGTTAGCCAGTGCCGGAACTGCCGGAAGTAGAGACCATCAAGAACGACCTCCGCGGGCTGGTGCTCGGGCATACCGTCACGGCGGTCGACCTGCGCGACCCCGCCCTCGTCCGCCACCCCGAACCCACCCGATTCACGGCACGCCTAGAAGGGCAGCGGTTGCTAGACGCCCAGCGCAAGGGCAAGTACCTCTTGCTCCGACTGTCCTCCGACGATTTCCTGGCGATCCAGCTGATGATAACCGGCCAGTTCCTGCTCGAGCGACCCGAGGACGCGGTTGTGGCCAACACCCGTCTGATCCTCACCCTCGACGACGGCAGGCAGCTGCGCCTCGTGGATCAGAACGGCTACGCGAAGGTCAGCCTCGTGACTACGGCGGAGACCGCGAGCGTCCTCGGCCTGGATAAGCTAGGCCCCGACCCTACCTCACCCGACTTCACGCTGGCGAAGCTCCGCGGACTGTTACAGGGCCGGCGCGGCAGGATCAAGTCCCTTCTACTCGACCAACATGTCCTCGCCGGGCTCGGCAACATTTATGTCGACGAGGCGCTGTTCAGAGCCCGGCTGCACCCGGCCCGGTCCGCCAACTCCCTGGACGATGCCGAGGTCGCGAGGCTCTACGACGCCATCAGGCACGTACTGCTGACGGGCATCGCGAAGAGGGGCACGACCATCGCCACCTACCGCGACGTCCTAGGCCGGCCGGGCCACAATCAAGAGGAGCTGCGGGTCTTCCGACGGACCGGCAAGCCCTGCCCCGGCTGCGGAGGGAAGGTCGTCGCGACCAAGCTGGGCGGCCGCGACACGTACTACTGCCCCGCCTGCCAGCCCAAGCCTGATTGACAGGACTTACGCGGTGGGAGTCGGATGACCGCAGAGGACGCGGAGAAAGGGGAGGATGCCCAATTCCTTCTGCGTTCTCCGCGGTCTCCGCGGTGAAGACCCGTCCACCGCGGAACTCCTCTGATTGAGCCCGGCCCTCGTCGGGCACTCCCGCCTACAGGCGCCCCTGGCGGCGCAGGCGCCGGTGCTCGCGCGCCATACAGTCGTCGGAGACGACCAGCAGACCCGCCTGGCGTGCCATCTCCTCGGCCGCCGGATGCGAGACGCCGTCCTGCAGCCAGAGGGCCCGCGCGCCCTTCTTCACCGCTGCTTCCGCGATAGGCGGCACGTGCTCGGGGCGCCGGAACACCTCCACCACGTCCACCGCCTCGGGGACCGCGGCCAGGTCGGGATAACTCTTCTCCCCGAGGATTTCGTCGACGGTCGGGTTCACGGGTATGATGCGGTAGCCCTGGCTCTTGAGATAGTCCGCCACGCCGTGGCTAGGCCGAGCGGGGTTATCGGACAGCCCCACGACGGCAATCGTCTTGCTCTCACGCAGGATGGTCTCAATCGTTTGTTCCTTGTCCAACTCGCATCCCTCACACGCTCACTCCCAGGCCGCTCGCTCGGTCGGCCGCGGCCGAGACTGTACCAATTGCCTCTAGCTGAGTCCCATATCGGTCCATAGCATTCCGTAGTGGCGGCCCGTCCCCCTGGGCTGCGCCCAGGGACCAAGGTCTGGCCGCCACGGCCGGCAGACAAGGTCCCTCCCTCATCATAAAACGAGAGGGGCTCTTCTCGATATAGCGGCAGGATGCGTGCCGGCCGACGGGCCTAGCGCCCGTCCCGGTCCGAGTCCGAGCGCACGGGCACTCGTATCGCCCGCATCAGGCGGGCGCCGCCCGGACCGATACCCCCCAGTAAGGCGTTCTGCCAGGCGGGCAGGGCCAGTCGCCAAGGCAGGAACATCGCCTCCGCGACGATGGCCAGCGACATCTTGGAGGTGCCCAGTTGGCGTTCGCTGAAGACGATTGGCACCTCCACCAGCCTGAAACCTTGCCTATGGAGTTGATAGGTGGTCTCAATCTGGAAGCCATACCCTTTCGTGCCGATCCGCGAGAAATCCACCGCCTGCAACGCCCGCCTTCGGAAGCCCTTGAAGCCGCCCGTCAGGTCCCGCACGGGCAGGCCCAGGACCGTCCTTGCGTAGAACGAGCCCCAGCTGCTGAGCAGCAGGCGACGCCTTGGCCAGCCAACCGTCCCTCCCCCGGCCACGTAACGCGACCCGACCGCCACGTCGGCCTCCGTCAGCGCCGCCTGCAGGGCGTTCAGGCCGGCGGGGTCGTGCGATAGGTCGGCATCCATCTGATAGATGAAGTCGCACTGCTCGGAGAGGACCTTCCGGAAACCGGCGATGTAGGCCGGACCCAGGCCTTCCTTCTGCGTCCGATGGAGCACGCTCAAGCGGCCGGCGTGCGCGCCCCGCCCAAGCTCCTCCGCGAGATCGCCCGTGCCGTCGGGAGAGCCATCGTCTACGATGAGGACCTCGTAATCGCCGGCCTTGTATATGCGCTCAAGCAGCGTGGGCAAGTTGTCGGCTTCGTTGTAGGTTGGTATCACAACTGCGCTTCTTGGCATTCTCTGCTATACCTCCGGGTGCACCGGTGTCTTTGTTAGACTCCGAATTTCGCCACACCTGTATAGCAACTTCCTCGCCACCGACGAACGCCCAGCAATGCCGACCGGCCCCGTCCAGCTCGGGGCAGCGCCCAACGGCCCGCGGAAACAAAAACCGGACCGTAGCATTCTGCAGCTACGGTCCGGTTTCATAACCAACAGCCTCTTGACGGCCAGGCTGTCCGGCGTCAGGAACCGCCCCTCCTAGGAAGGTACGGGCAGCGACTCGGTCTCACCCTCTGGCGTCGAGTTGAGTATGCGCGTGAGCGTTTCGTGCTCCAACGTCTCACTCTTCACCAGCTCGTGAGCCAGGCGATCCAGCGTTGCCCGATGCTCGAAGATGACTTCCCGAGCCCGCGAGTACGCTTCCTCGATCAAGCTCCGGACCTCTTCGTCGATCATCTCGGCGACCTTCTCGCTGTAGTTCTTCTGCTCGCCGATATCGCGGCCTAGGAAGACCAACTCCTCCTTGTGGCCGAGAGCGATGGGCCCCAGGCGTTTGCTCATGCCGTACTCGGTGACCATCTTCCTGGCTAGGTTCGTCGCCCGCTCGATATCATTCTCAGCGCCGGTTGTCATTTCACCGAAGACGACATCCTCGGCCACCCGACCGCCGAGCGCCCACGCCAGCGTGTCTTCGAACTGGGAGCGGCTCCACAGGTAGCGGTCTTCCCGCGGGAGAATCCGCGTGTAACCACCCATCATACCCCTGGCGATGATCGATACCTTATGCACAGGATCGGTATTCGCCAGATGGTGCGCCACCAGGGCGTGCCCGCCCTCGTGGTAGGCAGTAACCAGCTTCTCCTTCTCGCTGATGATGCGGCTCCGACGTTCCGGCCCCGCGATCACGCGATCCACCGCTTCCTCGAACTCCGACATGCCAATGGCCTTCTGATTCCTTCTGGCAGCGAGGATGGCGGCCTCGTTCACCAGGTTCGCCAAGTCGGCCCCGGAGAAACCGGGCGTCTGCTTGGCCAAGGTCTCCAGGGAGATATCCTTGTCCAGCGGCTTGCCCTTGGCATGAACCTCCAGAATCATCTTCCGCCCATTTATGTCGGGGCGGTCGAGAACGACCTGCCGGTCGAAGCGACCCGGGCGCAATAGCGCCGGATCCAAGATATCCGGACGGTTCGTCGCCGCGATCACGATAACATTCGTGTTCGTGTCGAACCCATCCATCTCCACCAGAATCTGGTTCAGCGTCTGCTCACGCTCGTCGTGGCTACCGCCGAGTCCAGCTCCGCGCTGGCGACCGACGGCGTCGATCTCGTCGACGAAG
>JAJZQK010000004.1:20612-22677 GCA_021847625.1 Chloroflexota bacterium | reverse complement strand
ATCGCCGCTGCGTCAGCTTCCTGGTCGCCGCTGGTCGCCGCTGGCCCCCGGCGCACGAGCGTGAGACGGTAGGTACAATGAGCGGGTTTCTCTGCCTCGAGGATCGCCCGCAGATCTACCTCATCCAGTGAGCCGGGGGCCTCCAGCGGCAAGGTGGTGTCTAGCCAGAAATCCCGCCTGCGGCCAAGTCTCGTGTTGTAGCCAAGGCGGCAATCACCACCCAGACGTATCCCGTCACAGTTCTCCACTATCAGCGGCTCGACGCCGGTGCATATCTCCAGATAGCGCTTCAATCCAGCCCGAGTGCCTCGCCTCCGGAACAACTCCGCCGCTTCCCGCACTAGCGTTCGTCGCCGCTCCAGCGGCCAACGGTCGTCGGCGACCACCGCGACCCACGAGGCGAGCCAAGGCAGCATGTGCTCCGGCGTCTCGCGGGGGTCGAGCAACGCGCTCAGGCTCGCGACGAGACCGTCGATCGGTAGCCAAACGGCGTCAAAGATGCCTAGAAACTCCCGCACCAGCTCATGTTCACGGTAGATGGAGGGGAGGTACTGGATGAAGAGACCGTTGGCGTCTTCGCCCGCGGCTGTTGTGACAGCAGGTTGAACCGAGCCCAGTTCTTGAATCGTCGCCATGGAGCACCTCCCCGCCTACGCCACAGTCACTTGGTGGCGATCCGAGCACAACAAACCATTCGGCGTTGGCTCCACCTTCTCACACGGTTGCGCCTGACCCTTCTCTTGGTCGTCCCACAGCAGCAGCTGGACGGCCTCTATGTACTCGACGCCGGGAACGGCCTGAACTACGGCGTAGATCTCGCCCTGGTGCAGCGGCCTGCCGAAGGCCCAGCCATTGCCGTCCGCTCCCCCGTACACCGGATGGATGAACCGGTAGAGGCGCTGCTCAATCTCGTGCTGGAGCCGCTCGCGGTCCACGCGGCGTTTGGCCCTGACTCGCACGGTCGCACTGACCCACCGGCAGGGCGCGGGTTCGAGTTGAAGCTCCACGCAGAGCAGACGCCGTTCGTCCAGGTAGTCACGCACCTCCCGGCGCAACCTATCGTTTGGTATCATCTCCTCACGCTTCACCGGCCCGGTAGGCGCGGGTAGAGCTGGCACCAAGATCAGCGACACCGTGCCAGGGGTCCTACTGTCCCCCAGCGGCAGGCAGCGAACGCGGGCAACCTGTGACGATGCATCGCAGGCCAGGCGCTCGAAATCTTCAGCGGTTACCGCCACGGAGCGTGAACGGACGACCTGCGGTCCGCGGAGCTTCGCTGCCTCCAGCGACTCCGCGTCAGTGCCGCCGGTGGCCGCCTCCCGGTTGGTGGTGTTGGGCTGAATGTACGGTATAGACGTTTTCAGTACGGTCAGGGTGTTCGGGCCGACATTGCCGATGGCTCCGCCGCCGAAGCGGTAAGCGGAGAAACGGAGCAGACGTCCCTTGGCCGGAATGCGACCATACTGGCGCAGCCTCCCGTCCCGGTCGCGGAGGGAGGGACCGAAGCGAATCTCACCGGTCACGTCGTCCAGCAAGTAGTGGGGATCATCAGGGCCCGAACCACCAAAATGTTCAACCTCCACCCACTGCTCCCACTCGTCTCTCTCTTCGCTTGCCACTTCCATGGTCTCGCCTGGCCGGCGCGGCAGCACCGGCGTGGCCTGCAGGTGGAAGACCTGGCCAGGCAGGCCGTCGCTGCGGCCCAGCGGCTCGCCGACAATGCGCTGGGAGTGGGTGGCAGGCACGAAGCCGCCGATGGATTCGGTACGCACGCCGTAGATGCGTGGGGATTCGACGTAGGGGCGCTGGCCGGGCCGCAACAGCTTGTACATCCCGCGAATCCAGCAGGCGTGCCGTCCGTTCATCGTTCGCATGGCACAGCCATAGGGCACGTGCAGCACTACCTCGCCATCCCGGTTCAGCCCGCCCGTGGTATCTCCCTCAAGGAAGAGCGGCCGCCAGGCGCCCGCCGCGTCCCAGTACTCCCACGACAATGGCGGGTCCTTGGGCGGGATGCCGATGCCCTTGATCTTGCACTCAAAGCGCAGGCGCACGATATGGGCGG
>JAJZQK010000004.1:0-20602 GCA_021847625.1 Chloroflexota bacterium | reverse complement strand
ATGTGGGCGGCGTGGTTCTCACGGAATCCCAAGTAGAAGGCATCTCCGAGTTGCGGAGGATTGCGAAAGATGGGCGCGTCTATATCAGGGTTGCGGAGCGCCTGCTGGTAATCGTGGAAGACGGAGTTCTCTTGCGGAGGCTCCGGGCTCTCTTCGTCACTGCGACCGACCAAGCAGTAGATCATTTCGGGCACTAGAATCGCGAGGTCGCGGTCGGAAGTGAAGGAGATGGCATCCTGGGTCTCCGTGCGCTGAGTCGCCATCTCTGTCCCTTCTGCTATCGTCACTGCCTCGGGCTGAGGTGCGGTCAGGCGAAAGATCACGTCGGCGCGGGCCGGTCGTGGGGGCAGCCGGCGTACGCCGATCAATTCCAGGAACTTGATGTAGTGGCGGTCGGGCACCTGGTTCAGACGATAGAGGGTGAGGTCGGTCATCCAGGCGAAGAGCTCGACGAGCGTGATGCCCGGATCGGAGAGGTTGTGGTCTGTCCAGCGCGGGCAGTAACGCGGAATGAGGCGCCTAGCCTCGTCCACTATGTCCTGGAAGTGGCGGTCGTCCAAGTTGGGCGCCGGTAGTGACATCGCGATTACTCCTCCCCTGGAATGCGATAGAAGGGGTAGACGAGGGTGCGCTCGTCCTTGGTGGTCCGCACCCGGTAGTGCACTTCGACCAGCATCCGGCTCGGTTCGCGGGGGTCGGCCTGGGCGTCGACGCGAAGAACCTCGATGCGTGGCTCCCACCAGCCCAGGGCTTCCTCCACGTGGTGCCTGGCTAGCCCAAATGTGGTGGCGCTGTTGGGGGCGAAGACCAGCTCGTGGATGCGGCAGCCGAAGTTCGGGCGCATCCGCCTCTCACCCGGCGCCGTGCCGAGGATGATGCGGATTGCCTGCTCGATGTCGGCGTAGCCCTGGACCAGCTCGACACCACCCCTGCCGT
Organism: Chloroflexota bacterium; assembly: GCA_021847625.1. The sequence continues at coordinate 19,666 of JAJZQK010000004.1, read as the reverse complement.
CCACGCCGATGGGCCAACCCCAACCGGTGCCGAGGATATCCATGCTCTGTCCTGCCGGGTCCAAATGTCCTACTCCTCTTGTTACCGCCTAGCCGATGAGCACCCTGCACTGGGCCACGACGGTTCCGATAGGCAAGTCGGCGGGATCGTTGCACGTCATGGCAATGTCGCCGTTTCGGGCCGCTGCCCTGCCGTTGATGTAGACGGTAGCGCTCCCATTCTGAATGCGGCCCTGATTGGAGGGCGGTCGTTGGAACGTGCCTCCCTGCGGTACATGGGGCGGCGTGTTCAAGGCAATGCTGCCAACGGTCGCCGCCGGCATGCCCTCAATGCTGACGTTTGCGCTCAAGCTCTGGGACAGGATGCCGTTGAAGGGGTGCGGGAGCGGCGTGGGCACGGGTCCTCCCGGCGAGGGCACCATGACGATGTGCGTGTCCGTCGCCGTGATCCGGTCCCCCTGCTTTGCTGCCGGCTGGCCCATGGCCCTACGTCCCCCTAGTTCAGACTGATGCGAGAGCCCTTGATCTCCACTTGGCCCCCGCCTGCGTCGATCTCTATCCCTCGTGTCGCCCTAATCGTCAGCTGTCCCTGTGACTCTATCGTGACGTCGCCCTGAGCCGCGATTGCCAGACTGTTGTTCACCGAGTCGATTGTGATTCGGTTGTTGCCAGTGCTGTCGACGATAGTGATAGAGCCTCTGTCGTTCGTATCGTCGAGCGTAATCTCGTGACCGGCGCGGCTGCGGATAATGCGTTTGTTTACCTGCCCGCCGACCACCGCGTCACTGCTTGACTGTGGCGGCGCGTCCTGCCCATTCCACAACGCCCCCAGCACTAGAGGGCGGTTCATGTCGCCATGCTCGAAGGCCACGAGCACCTCGTCGTTAACCTCAGGGATGAACTCGATACCGCGGCCATCGCCGGCCATTGGCGTCACCAGACGGGCCCACGCGCTCGCCTGGCTATCGTCGAGCCAGGGAAAGCTCACCCTCACCCGCGCCTGGCCCTGGGGATCTGTGTTGTCGGTAACCACGCCGACCACTACCCCTGGATCGCGTCGCCCGTCACCCGGTCCCCGCACGAGTTCAAGTAGCGAGTCGGAGCGCCGGCCGGACACGGTGAAGCGCGTGACGTATCCCTCGAGGTCGAACCGATGCAGGCTGCGCGTGACCGTGTACTGGCCAGAATACCGGTTGCCAATCGCTACCAGATTGACGGTGGCACCGGCGGCGACCTGCGGGTTGCCCCGGCAGGCACCCTCGGCGCGGATGTAGGAGCCGCTTATCTCGTCGTGCACCGCCTGCGCGAGGGTGTCAGCCTCGGCTTGTGACTGTACGATGCGGTTCACTATCACCTGTCTCGCCTGGCTTTGATATGCCTGCTGGGCGGCCTGTCCTCCTTGCCGCTCCTGGCCTACCTGCGGCGGCACCTGGCTCTGGGTGGCGCGGCCGATTATGGTGCTCCTGTTCTGGGGGTCCCAGGCACGAACCACCACCTCGTTGACCTGCTCGGCGGCGCTCACTCGTACCCTCAGCTCCCGCAAGTCGACTCCCCATTCAAGGCGTGGCGCCTGCGGCGGTGGGGGCGGCGTGCGCCGGAAGTTGACCACGCCGTCCTCGACATAAAGTAGGTAGCCCACCCGTCGGGCCCGCCCCAGAAGGAACTCCAGGTCGGTCTGGTTGTCCTGGATGACGTACTCGTGCACCTCCGACGTCGCGTCCACCTGCACGCGCAAACCGCACTCTCGCGCCACCCTCTGGACGATATCGCTGTCTTTGTGCTGGACGAACGTGCGGGTCTTGCGCCCGCGGTGCAGCCGGTGGGCAAGGTCGTAGCCACGGACGACGAGCGTCGGCCCCCGGCGCGTATCGAACGAGGGCTCCAGCGACGTGACCTCGCCGTTCATCAACCGAACTGGTCCACCGCTCGTCCGCGCTCTGATCTCAACCAACTTGCCCAGCGCGAAGGTCTGCGAATCGATCAGCTCTACGTGCTGGTCGTGAAAACACATCACGAACATGTCGGGCAGGAGGAGGTTGTCGTCGACCTCGACGTACACGAGCCTTCGCATAAGGTCCGTTTGTACATCAGTCCCGTCGACTGTTATATAGACCTGAGAGATATGGTCGTCGCCCTGGCCGGTCATTTCTTCCTCTGCTACCGCAACGGCGGTACGACGAGCGTTTGTCCCGAACGCAGGCGGCGCACGTCCTCCAGCCGGTTCGCGTCGGCGAGGTAGCGCCAGTGCTTGGCATCGCCGTACTCCTGGAAGGCGATGTTGTCGATGGTCTCCCCCTCGCTCACCAGGTGCACGCGCTGGCCCGCGACGCCGCCCGAGGTCGGGTTCTGACCCGGGAACCGACCGACCTCCGCCGCCTGCTGGAAGGTCACGCGCACACTAGCGCGCACGGGCGTACCGTCAGGCAGGAACATCGTGAACGTCTGTTCCAGGTTCATGATGACGGCCTGGAAAGACCACATGGCACCCCAGCGGAACTCGCACATTGGTGGCTCGCCCTTCTGAGTACGCGGGTCGATCTTGAGAGGACTGATGAGCATCATTCTCCAGAGGGAGTTGGTCTGGAGCCGCACGTCCTTGGGTCCTTTGTCCTCGTACGTATCGAAGATAAGTTCGAGCCGCATCGTCATCGAGCCGCCGCCGCCGAACTCCAGGTCTGGCACGTTGCCGCCCTTGGTGTCCCGGGTCGTCCACCTGTTCTGCTTAGTGAAAGTGTACTGCTTCGGCCGAAACCTGCAGTAAACCGTCTCGAGGGTATTCAGATTGGTTATCGTCGCCGGTGCCAATTCCACGACCGTCGTGCCTCCCGCCGGCCTAACGCCAGCCTTGTCCCTGCGCCCCTCACACGTTGATGACCAGACGCTCCCGCTCAACCTCCAGACGCTGCCGCAGGCGGGCGTAGACTTCGCTTGCCAGCACGTCGAGGTCCGGTTCGTCGGCCCCCGGCTCCTCCTCACGGTCGCCTGTTCCCTCCGCGGCGGTGGGCGCGCCCGCGGACTCAGCCGGCGTCCGTTGGGTGACCCCGACCGGGGCCAGGGCAAGCTCCGCCCGAGGCCCATAGCGAGCTGCGGCAAGGTCACGGAGCCAGCCCAAAAGGGTGTCCTCGTCGTCGAGTCCCCTCGCTTGCACTGCCGGCGGCGCCTCCAGGCCCCGATAACCGCCCCCAGTCGGGACGACCGAATCACGACCCACCCGCCGACCGCTCCAGGCCCGCACCAGGGAGCCGACGTCATCTCCCAGTCGCTCGCGGTCGAGACCGGCTCGCCTCAAATCGGCGGCGAGTGCCGTTTCCTCGGACGGTCGGGCGTCCGGCGACGGACCGCTGTCCCATCCGAGCTCATCCCCGGCAGCATCGCTTGGTAGCCAACTCATGGCTTGCCCCGAGTCATACAGCGAGCAACTTGCCTCATTTCTCAGGCGCGCATTTGCCGCTAGCAGGAGTGCTTCGCCTCTAGGGCCAGTGAGCAACCGGCGCTCGAGGCCCGGTCTGCGAACCAGCGCGGGCCTGCTGGTCAGCCTGGCCAATAGGGCCGCGATGGCTGCACTGGTCGGGGGTGCGGCGTGCTCAAGGGCTAAGACCCGCCAGTTTGCAGCCTGCCGACCCCCGGTAGCCACGACCCTGCCGGTCCAAAGGGCCCGCATCGGGCTCTGGTCCTGGCGCCGAAGCGGCTCCCGAGACGCCGCTGCCTCACGGCCGGCGCCCGTTACCCCCCAAGCCGCCGCGTCTCCGGCCGCGCCCAGCTCGCTCTCCCCTGGGACAGGCTCTCCCATGGTAGTCTGTTGGCTCGACGCCTCGAAGCGGCCAGCGAGGTCGTCGGCAGTCTGCACAGCGGCGTCGCCGTGGCCCTGCCTTGCCCATGTATCGTTCCCTCCCGACGCGTCGAGGCCATCGGAGATACCCGTCTGCGGCGGTTTCTCTGCGATGCGGTCGTCCGTCTTCGTAGGCAACGCCGGCCCGACCTCGTCGATTTGGCGACCTGTGTGTTGTCTCCGTAGGTCCCGCGCATCGCGGACCCGCGAGTCAGGCGTGGGCGCCGTCTCTCGTGGCGATAGAGACAAGTCGGCGTCCGTCGCCGTGCCACCAGGTGCCCTCCCTGGGGCCATAGGCTGCACCAAGGGCTCCGCCCGTGAACTAGGCCAACCGCTCGGGCGCGCCCTAGGTATACGCAGGCGGTCTATAACATCCAATGTTCGTGCGATGAACGCCCGCAGCCCTGCCGGTTCCTGTTGCCGGAGCACCGCTCGTCGGTATGGGGCGCGAACCGGCAACGGCGCATAGGCCGGACCCAGGCTTCCGCTATCCGTCGTTAGGGGAGCTGCTCTTGCCGGCACACGCTCGCCCCCAACATCGTTCGCGGCCGCGGTTAACCCAAACGCCGACCCAGGCATTTGACCCGTTTCCGCGAGCAGGTTGTCGTCGGGAATTTGGCCCAAACCCTCAACCTTCTCTTCGGCGGCCACTCCGCCATAGGAAACGCTCCCGACAAACCAGCTTTCGGCCTCCCCCTCCGAGGCTTCCCAGCTGCTATCTAATTCCGTTGGCTGTTCGGCGAAGGGGGCTGCGTGCGGTGGACCCAGATTCCCTGGCGACGGCCCATCGGTCATCCACGCGGCAGCGATACCGGGCCGACCCGCCCCACTCACGGGCCTGGCGGATGTTGGCCTTTGTAGGGCAGAGCGTCGGCGCTTTCGCTGGGCGACCGCGAAGGCCAAACGCCGCCACAGCGGGACTGGCCAGTAGTAACTGGACGGCTCGGCGTGCGATCTAAGCCATGTCTGCTCCCTTGGCCCTTCCTCCAGGTGAACCGCTAGCAGACCGGTTCGGTGCAGCCGCGTGGCCCGGAGGGCAGACCAGCGCTGTGAGCGCCTCTCGGGCCCATCCGAGGCCGCATATCGCTGCCTGACCCTCCTGGGGAGACTGGCCCGCCGTCCCAGCCAGGCGCCGTTCGGGCCCGCCGAAACGGGGCGGAACGCCTCCCTGAGTGAGGGCGGCCAGGGTGAGTAGCGGCGGGCGACGGTCTCCACGATCGGGCGACCCATTCCTGGTCGCGAGCGCGCTGTGTCGGCCCGAGTGTCGCCACTCGTCGACTTGGGCACGAGCACCCGGCGTATTCGGTTCACGACGCTGGCCAAGCCAGCTCGCCAGTCCAATGCTTCTCTACTCCCAGAGCCTTCTGGTCAGTCCAGTCCGACTAGGCCCTCGTGCGCAAGCTCGAGGGCCTCGATGCCGACGGCGTTTTCGTCCGCGCGGAAGTTGGGCCCCACCCACTTGACCGGGTAGGCGTTGCGAAGGGTCCAGCGTCCCTTCTCGGTACCCGTGGCGTCGTAGACAACTATGTGGACGTTCTTGCGCTCTATGCGGCCGTTGACCAGGTCCTTGAACCAGTCCCATATCTCCCGGGAATCGGTTATGCCCCATTTGAGCGTGACGTTGGCCACCTTGAGCGGGCCCGGGAGCACGTGCACGAAATTGTTCCGGCCTCCCTCTTGCACGCGTAGCACCTCGCTTTCCACCTGGAGACCAGAGCACTCGGTGAATACGGCCTGCTGGATACCCTGGATCTCGACGTGGAAACGCTGGGAGACCAACGGTTCCCTTATCTTTCCCAACGGCAAGTGCTGGCACCCCCTTCCTCGATCACGGTCACCACGGCGGCAACGCCAGACGCTCCCGCTCCGTCAGCGCCTCCTCCTGGAGCAGCACGTAGACGCGGTCGGCAAGATCATCGACGTCGATTGGCGTCGCGGTGCGCGTCCGGGGCCGATCCACCGCCGCCTCGGCCGCGCTCCTGGCCGCAGCTTCCTGCCCCTCGGTCCCACCCGGTTCCGCCGCGGAGGCCTGAACGACCGGACGGCGACCCGCGGCTCCCCCGGTTCGACCTGCCTCCGGCAAGGCGAGGGGCAGCTCGGCCGCTGCGGCTGGCGCCGTCTGCTGCACAACGTGCGCCGCCTCGTGTGCCAGTACTCCCTCGCCAATCCCGGGTGGGGCGAATACGCGCCGTCCAGCGGCGAAGGCGCTGGCCTGCAATCGGCCGGCCAGGCGAGCGGACTGCTCGTCCGTGTGGACCACGAGGTCGCCCAGGTCGCGGCCCAGCAGCGGTTCGAGCCAGGAGCGCTCGGCCGGATACAGCCGTCGACCTCTGGCCAGGAGGGCGGCGAACGACTCGAGCCTGCGGGCGCGGTGCGTCAGGCTCGCCGCCTCGGGCCTTGCCTCGTCAGTCACCAGGTACCTCCGCGGGCGCGGTCATTCGGCGCTCAGCTCCTCTCTCAATCTGCGATTGATGTCTGCAACCTGCTGCACCCACCGTTGCCGCTCCTCGTGCTCGAGGTCGAGCACCTGTTCCAGCGGCCAGTGGAAGTAGTAGGCGATGTAGGCTACCTCCTCGTACAGACGCTCGAGAGGGTAGCCCACTATTCCCCCGAGAACTCTACCTCCACCTCGAAGGAGTGACTACAGCTGGGGCAGGTCACCGCCATACGGTTGTGACCGCTCTCGTTTATCCGCCGGTAGAGGTCCTGGAGAAACGCCAGGTCGGCCGAGAACATGTTCTCGATCACCTTTGTGTTGACCTCTGGCAGCGACCCCAACCGGCTGATGACCCGCGAGAGGAGAACGACGACGAAATACGCCTGATTGGACTTGACGCGCAGATCCTTGAGCGGCGCAATCTCGTCCATCGCCGTGGCAAGGCGCATTATTCCTTGCTTATGCAAGTTCCCTTCGCCGTCAACGTAGCCGCATGGCAGGGTGAACTCGAACTCCGTTTGCAGTGGCTTCAAACTACTAGCCATGGCTCACCTGGTAGAGGGCTAGTGATCGCGTGTGATGCCCTCGTGAACGAGAGTCAACTCCTCGATGGCGATCTCGTTGCTCTGGGCGTTTAGCTGCGGCCCGGTCACCTTGGAGGGCCAAGCGTCTTTGAAGTTCCAGCGCGCCACCTCCGTGTTCTCCTGGTTATAGAGGACTATGGAGCCGTTGCGCCGGTTGCTTTCGACCTTGCCCTCCTCGATCGTCTTGCGCCACTTCCAGATCGCCATATCATCGGTGATGCCGCGCTTGAGGACGATGTTCTCCCATTTCACGCGGCCGGGCACCTTGCGAGTCACGCTGTTGCCGTCCTTGTCTGAGGCCTTGTACTCCACGATATCGCTCTCCGACCCCAGGCCGGCGCAGTCGCGGAACGCACCCTGCACATCGCCTGCCTCGACGAAGAAATGAAATGAGACTAGCGGGTCCTTCATCGGCATTTCCTCTGCCTCCTTCTGCCGTCTAACCTATGGGCCATTATCCGCACCACGGGTGGGCGCTAGGCCGGTGTCTCCGCCGAGTACTGGCTGATCTTGAAGATCACGAACTCGGCCGGCTTCACTGGGGCAATGCCTACCTCGACCACTAGCTGGCCAGCGTCGCGCACCGCGGGCGGGTTAGTTTCGTCGTCGCACTTGACGTAAAAGGCCTCATCCGGCGTCGAGCCGAAGAGCGCTCCGTCGAGCCACACACGCGTGAGGAAGGCCCCGACGTCGCGCTTGACCCGCTCCCACAGGTCGCGATCGTTGGGCTCGAAGACGACCCACTGGGTCCCCTCCCTGATCGACTCCTCGACGAAATTGAACAACCTTCGGATGTTGAGATAGCGCCAGGAGGGGTTGCTGGAGATCGTCCGCGCGCCCCAGACGCGGATGCCCCGGCCGGGAAAGGCCCGGATGCAGTTCACGCCCTTGGGGTTGAGCATATCCTGCTCGCCCTTGGTGATCTGCATTTCAAGGGCAATCGTGCCCCGCACGACCTCATTGGCGGGTGCCTTGTGCACGCCACGCTCACCGTCGCTGCGGGCCCAGATGCCCGCGATGTAGCCAGATGGGGGCACTAGCGTCCCCGCTCCCCCGGCGACAGGGTTGCCCACCACCAGCCAGGGGTAGTAGAGGGCAGCGTAGCCGCGGTCAGAGTCGTGGCCGGCAACGTTCATGCGCCATTCCAGCATCTGCTGCGGGGTGAGGCCAGGTGGGCTGTCGAGGATGGCCACACGGTCCTTCATCAGCTCGCAGTGGGCTATCATCGCCTTCTGCACCGCGATGAGTCCGTCCATACCGATCGCCCCACGCTCGTAAGCGGCCATGAGGTCGGGAACACAAACCATAGTGACCTCTTCGGCCACCTGGAATCCCTCAATGCCAGAGCGCTCGGCCGGATCGCCCACGAAGGTGGCAGGCGTGGTCTTCTCTACCGTGACCACCGACGTCTCGGGAGCGACGACCAGGGGATAGGTGCCGATGGCCGGCGCTTCGAGCATGCCCTCCTTCAATTCCACCCTGACGAGGGTGGACTCCTTGTTCACCACTTCGGCCACATTGCGCACGCCCTTGCCTCGCCCCATTGCGACGTTGGAGAATTTCTCCTGGTCGGAGCCAGAGCGGACGATCAGTGTAAACTGTTCCTCGCCGCCCCCCTCGATGGGTGGTGCTACCTCCACCGTCATCTCGGCCGCCGGGGCGCGGGCTACGATCCCAAGCACCGGCACTTTACCCGCACCTCTTCCCGGGAGGCTAGCCGCGGCCGCGCTCTTCTCCTTCGGCAAGGCTGCTCCATCGCTGCCGTCGCGCAGCCGTGTGACAAAGCAACGGCCACCACCGTTCTGGAAGTAGCCGTAAACGGAGTGCGCCAGGTAAGACCCTGGGACGAAGTCGCCGAACGCTTCGACGAACTGCGACCAGTTTGTAACGAGGGTAGGTTTGTTGTAATCGCCACTCTTCGCGAAACCGGCGAAGGCGGCGACCGCCGTGCCAACGCCCTCGATGGGCTTGGGACCCTTGTCTACCTCGAGGACATACACGCCCGGCGATAGGTACTCCGGCATAGCAAGCCTCCTTAACCTCTCAACCTAAGGCCAACGCAACAGCACTGCCCAGCGAAGGCATCCCCGCTGTCCCCTCCTTTGCCCGCTCGGCGCCAAAGAACGATGTTTCCGGCTATGCGCTCACTGAGTCGAACCAGATCTTGGGACGTCCTCGACGGCTACCCTCGGCGGCAGCGATACAGTGGGCAAGCGGGCGATCATCTCCAGATCCAGCGCCAGCGTTACCGTATAGCCGATATACGGTTTCAGCTGGTTCTCCAAGGCCGTCCAGACGTCGGCTGGATTGGCCAGCACGCCGTCCTTCTGGGCCGTCCAGGCGCGAATCGGAAAAGGATGGCCTGCCAGGTCCCCCTGCAGCACGTCCGCCGGCAACACCCGGTGGCGCATCAGCGCCGCCAGCACCCGCCAGAGCAGGTAGTGCTCGTCCTCCACCGCCCGGCTCCAGACCGTGATCATATAGGCTATGTCGATGCGAACCGGCGCCTGTCGCTTGATCGACGTGCCGTTCGCCTGCCGCTCGACATCCCAATCCGTCTCCCGGAACTCCGTGTTCTCGTGCAGATCGAACAGGTAGCAGTTGACGGTCGGCTTGACTATGCCGGCCGACCATTCGCGGTCCGGCACCTCGAAGACGATGTCGACCTCGGTCGGGCTCAGGCCCGCGTGCTTGATGAGCAGATGTCTTATCGATTCGTCGAGCGCGCTAATCACTTGCCTATCCCCGCACCGCCGAGCGGTGGGTTTCCGGGCCGCTAATCAAGCCCCCGCTGGCGGCCGCGGACGGTACCGCCGGTGCCTACCCGCCCTCGAGGAATCCGCGAGGGCATCCGACTGGCGAATGTCCGCGTTGCCGCCCGACACCCCGAGGGAACTGCTGCGCCGTGCCGCCGTCTGGCCATCACGGGCGGAGATTGCATTCGTAGCCCGATGCGTCGCCGCTCGGGAGGTCGAATAGGCTCGGCAGCCATCAATCCTGGCCGGCGTCCAACAGGTGGACTGACATGGGCGCGAAGTGAAGGATACTAGATGGATGAACTGTGAGCATGGGGAAATACGTGGGATCGCTGGTCTTAGATGCCCTTCTCATCCCGCTTAAGCCTCTCCAGCCCCGAACGCTACGCACCCAACACCGCGGGCGGGAACGAGCAACCCAGGCAACAGATGTTCGCCGCCAGAATCGTCGATACCCGCAGCACGTCCCTGAAGGCCACTCGGCCACCTGCACATACCGTCCCGTTCCAGATACGGAGGCAGGCAAGCCCGAACTGCTTGGCCATGTTAACACCGGCCTAGCGGTATGTCAACCTGTACGCGTGCTCCACCGGTTAATTCTCGGGAAACTCTTGATGCGTACCGACCGGGCAGCCCGTCTCAGCGTGGGCTTGGGCCGGCAATGACCACCTGTGCCTCGCCATTGGGCCTGATTACTCGCCTCACTTGCACGGCAGAGGGCCCACCGGCTTGCCCAGGAGCGCTCTTCGTTACGATCCGGGCATTTGGCGCAGCTCCTCCTCGTTCTCGCCGCCGACGTTTCCCGCAATAGCTCTTCATCCCCGGCTAATACTGTGGCGGCAGGGGCGCGCGTGCCTGCTCGTCGCTGCTCATTTCTTCAATCTGCTCTTGCCAAAGCGCCTCGACCCTCGCCTGCGGCTCCGGGAAGGTATCCCTCAGCATCAGCAGAATCTCCCTGGCGTCAGCGAAGCTAAGGCTTCTTAGATAGCGGATTGCGTCGGCCCGACCCGTGCTCTCCCACCGCTGAGTATCTGGCCCCATCGAAAACAGGCGGCGTTCGTTTGGATTGTGGCCCTCCGATAGGTCCACGACAGCCAGTGTGTAGCCACGGCAATAGGCCACCCGCTCACCGTACTGGTTGGCCCGGCCTGTGGCGTACAGCCCGAGAATGATGAAGGTGATGCAACCTACCCCGCTGATCCCGGCGGACACTGTTGGCATAGCTGCTCCCCCTACCTCCGCCGCCTCTGCCACAGCGCCGATTGACTCGAGACCGGCGCGGACGAGGTCGGCACTCGAGGCAGCTTCGACCACCCTCGACCCCGAGGGCCCTCCCGCGGACCCGGCAGCCCCTATGTCCGAGGCGACGCCCGGTGCTACGGGCGCGACGCCCTCCCTCCTAGCCTCGCCTCCCGATCTCTCCTCAGCAGGCGCTTCTCCTGCCTCAACCGTGGCCTCTCCTCCGATGTCGATATCCATCCCTCGTGAGTGAGCCGCAAAACGAAGGTACGATTGGCCGGCACTGCCCGTGGCGTTGAACTCGGCGATGATGCGCACGATCCTCCCATCCGGCCGTCGTGGGTCTCTGGCGTCGAGCTCGTCGTAGACCTGGCGCAGATTCCAGTCGGCGAGGCCCCTGAGAGTCAGCAGCCATTCGGGTGGTACGTCCATTTCCCTGACCGCGAGGCGCTGCACGCTTCCATCAAACTGCTCGTAGGTGCCCCAGGGAACGCGCAAGGTCTGGCTGGCGCGGCCCAGACGCAGGTCGGGATTGCGTTGAACCGTGCCATCGCCAGCGTGAACCACTACCGGTACTTCTGCCGATGCCCGCTGGAGGACGCCGGCAGTGGCTTGCCCAGTTTCGTCGTCGTCTTCGCGCCCGGGCGACCGCGGCCGAGCGGGGCCGCCAGCCGCCGCTGCGCCCGCCTCGTCGGCCTCTGCCTCTAGCGACTCTCGCAGCGAGGGGTCGCCCTCCAAGCCTTCCAGGCCGGCCGTACGTCCCTCGGCCTGCTGGGCGATGTGGGCGAGCTCGTGCCCCAGTAGCTGGCGACCCTCCGCCGTTTCTGGCTGGTAGGCGCCCTCGCGAAAGTAGATATCGCTCCCGGAGGTGAAAGCGACGGCGTTGTACTCCCTGGCTAGGGAATCGGCCTCGGCGTCGGCGTGGATGCGCACGCCGGCCGTTGACGGCGTCGAACCCTTCGTCCCCGGGCCCGCTCCTAACCGGCCTTTCCGGTTGGCTGCCGCCGTCTGGACCTCTTCCTCTTCCTCCTCCTGCCGAAGGAGTTCGCCCTTGGCCTGTACGAGCTCATCCTCCTCTTCTTCTTGTCGCTGCAGGGACAGCCTGGCCACCTTGGCTTGGATTTCCTCTTCCTCTTCAGGGGTCTCTTGCCTTTGCAGGGCCCGCGCGGCGAGCTGAGTCTGGATTTCCTCCTCTTCTTCGGGGTACTCCTGGCGCTGGAGTGAGCCCTGGGCGGTTCCCGATTCCATCTCGCGCAATCTCTCCTCGACACGCGTCCGCCGCTCCTCGGGCATTCCCGGTATGTCTAGAAACTGCTCGTACCGTGCCCGCGCTGCCGCCAGGTTGCCCATCCGCCAGTAGCACGTCCCCAAGTTGTATAACCTCGGCCCCCGCCTTTCGGGTTCGGCTCCCCTCGGGGCTTGCCGCAGCAGATTCTCGAGCACCCGTGCCGCACCCTCGTAGTTCCCCGCCCGGTACAGCGACGCCGCTCGATCGTCCTGTTCCCTCTCCCAGGCCTCGGCCTGCTCGGGATCAGACGGCGGTCTCTCTATCGCTTCACCCCGCGGCGGCCCGGTTGTAGCAACGCCTACCTCACGCGCCGTACCCCCGACGCCGCCCTTGACGTCTACCGAGCCTTTGCTGGAGGTGTCCACCGCCGCTTCCGGGCCAGATGTCTCCGTGGCCGGCGGGCCGGCTTCCTCACCCGGAGCGCTCTGTTGCCCCGTCGCCTCGCCGCCCGTCGCTCCGTCGCCTTCTATCTCGGTGAGCGCCCGCTCGATTTGGGCGCGCTGATCGGGCGGCAGCTCTGGATAGCCAAGGGCTCGGCGGTAGGCCGCGGCCGCGCCCTCGCTGTCAGATTGCTGGAAACGGCATACGCCCAGGTTCCGCCAGAAGACCCCCGCTTGCGGCACATCAGTCGTCCCTGGCACCTCTAGCAGGGCCTCGAACCAGTCCTCGGCGCGGAAGAAGTCTCCCGCGTTGAACGCTTGGACCCCACGTTCAAAGAGAGCGCGCCTGCGTGCCTCCACGTCGTCGGGCAGCTGTTCTTCTGCTGGGGTCGTGGCAGGTGCCTCCGTCATTTCAGAGCCGCTGGGGGCACGCGTGGTGCTGGCCTCGACGACCTCCTCCCCGGTCCCGGGCTCCCCGCTCCCTCCCTCCAACTCGGCGATGGCCTCTTCGACCAGCCGACGTCGCTCCGGATCAAGGCCGGAGTAACCGAGGGCCATCCGGAAAGCCTCCAGGGCACCCGCCGTGTTGCCCTGATGACGACGCGCCTCGCCCAGATTGCGCCACGCGATGCCGGAGCGCGGGTCCTGGGCGATGCCCGGTTGCTGTAGAGACGCAAGGAAGCACTCCGCGGCCCGCCCGTAGTCGCCGGCTTCATATCCTTCCGCGCCGCGGCGGAAGAGGGCACTCGCCCGTGCTACCGGCTCCTCGGGCAGCCCCTCTTCGACGTTGCCCTGCGCTTCCTCGCTCTCGCCTTCTGCCTGTACGGTCGTCCGCGCTGCCAGCAGTCTCGCCACGGCGGCGTTGCCGGCGGTCGCCTGCAATCCCAGTAGGAGATCTGCCTGCTGTGCCGAGCCGCCAGCCCCGCCGACGAGCCCGGATAGCGCACCACGCCTGCCGAGCAAGGGAAGGGCATCGGGAACAGAAGCCTCGGTCTGCGCCACCTCGTCTGAACCGACCTGGCTGACGCCCGCGTCGTCGTTTCGCCGCACCCGCTGGCCGCCCTCGTCTGAACGCTCTATTCGCCGTGTTGCCTCTGCCACAATCCCGGCCCTGCCTCTCTTCAGCTACCCTTGACCAGCTCGTAGTACTGCTTGAAGTCGGTGGCGACGATGAGCTTGCCCATCTTCTGGAACTCGCGCTTGGTTGCCCAGATCAGGTGCTCCATGTGCACCGGTCTGCCCTCGGCGGCGGCCAAGAAGGAGGCGGCGAGGGCTATGTTTCTTATGTTGCCGCCCGGCACCTTGAACTGCCTGGCGAGAAACTTCAGGTCGGCGTCGGCGCCGAGGGGGGTCAGCGCCGGAAAGGCCCGCCGCCAGATACGGAAGCGATGGTCCTCCTCGGGGAAGGGGAACTCGATCACGAAGTGCATCCGCCGCACGAAGGCGTCATCGAGGTTCTGGCGTAGGTTGGTTGCCAGAATGGCCGTGCCGTCGTACTCCTCCATCTTCTGCAGCAGGTAGGCGATTTCTATGTTCGCGTAGCGGTCGTGCGAATCGCGGACCTCCGAGCGTTTGCCGAAGAGCGCGTCTGCCTCGTCAAAGAAGAGCACCGCGTTGCAGTTCTCGGCCTCGCGAAAGACCCTGTCTAGGTTCTTCTCGGTCTCGCCGATGTACTTGCTTACCACGGTTGCCAAGTCGATCTTATACAGGTCGAGGCCGAGTTCCCCTGCCAGGATTTCCGCCGCCAGCGTCTTGCCGGTGCCGGAAGGTCCGGCGAAGAGCACGATCAAGCCGCGTCCGAGCGACTGCTTCTGGCCGAAGCCCCACGTCTCATAGACGACGTCACGATACCTTGCCTGGTCGCAGATCTCGCGCAGGGTTGCCAGCTGGTCCTCCGGTAGCACGAGGTCGTCCCAGTCGTGGACGATCCGCACTTTCTGGGCGACGGCACCGACGCGGCGGCTGGACTGGGCGCGACAGGCAGCATAGAGATCATCGAGATCCACCCGCGGCTGCGCTGGGTCGCGCCATAGGGCCCTGTTGCGGGCGCTGGCGTGGGCGTTCGCTACCTGACGTGCGCCGAAACGGAACTTCGCTGCCAGTCCCTTTAGATCATCTTCCGCAGGAAGCTCATCGGGGGCAAGCACTGCCCGCCAGAGCTCGCAACGCCCGTCGGTATCGGGGAGCGGCATTGGCACACCGAGCGGCACCGCCGCTACCGCCTCAGCCCCCGGCTCCCAGGGCTCTGCCCCGACGAGGAAGGTGGTGAACTGCCGTTCGCTTGCTAGATCTAGTAAGCGTGGCCAGGGTGGCCCGGCGGTCGCCACGATCGCCTCGTAATCCACGAAGGCCACCGCCCCGCCGCGCAGGGAGGCCTCGCGGAAAACTAGCTCGACGAGCGTGCCTGCCTCGCCTTGGCCGCTAAGCAGGCCGTTGCCGTCGACGACTAGCAGCGGCTGGCGCCGCTCGGCGCAGACACGGGCGGCCGCGCCCAGCTTGTCCATGCCCTCCGGGCCGTGCAGACAGACGAGTCTGGGCGGCTCTACCCCTGCGGCCAGGACGGACGCTAGCTTGCGACTAATCTCGACGGTGGCCGAATCGGCGGAGAGCTCGCCAGCCGGTTGGAGGAGACGGCAGAACGAAAGCAGGCGCTCGTCCAAATCATCTTGGTCCAGAAGGTAGGATGAGATGCGCTCGTCCAGCCTGAGGAAGTAGCCGAGGAGGGAGGGATGGCTATGGGCCGGCTGCTCGAAGAGTTCGAGTAGGTGGTGTTGTAGTAGTGGTGCTTCCGGCGTGAAACGTGACCTGGCCGCGAGCCGGCTCTCGAGGTCTGGATATAGGACCTTGAGGGCGAGGTCGACGCTGGGCCGCTTCTTGGTCACGTCGTCCTGCAAGTAGGCATAGAGCCGCTCGTAGCGAAGGTCGAGGTTGGGAGCTAGGCATAGAAGGAGTGTGTCGACGTCGAAGGGCGTCAGCCCAAAGAGATGCGTGAGAGTATCGAGCCGCAGCTCGACGCGGGTGGATTCGGCTCTTCGCCGGCGGATCTTGGCCGCGAGGGCTAGTAGCCCCTCAGGCGACTCCGTTCCCTGCGACGGCTCGTCTCCAGGCAGGGGCGCTCGCACAAGGTCGGCTACTTCGTCATGTGAAACATACAGACCTCGGAAGTCATCCTGCCCGCCAGCGCGGCCGACTAGCCGCTGGATGTGTGCGCGCAGAGTCAGATCGATGCGACCCAGCTCGTCGAGTAGGTGCTCGCGGCTGGAGGCATAGGGTCTCTCTCCGGCCCCTACAGTCGATCCTGGGGCCGTGCGACCAACTTCTGGCTCGGAGGCATCAATCCACATAACGGCCTCGGTGCTCCTCGCTGCGCTCCAGAAGGCGACCTCTCGATACGGGTGAGACAGCGCCAGTACTGTTGCGCCTAGCGGGCAAGGACGGTCTGTACGCCTCGGTGTCCCTGGTTGCTCCCGACTGCAGAGGCGATGAGCCGGGGGGCGGTTCCGCAGGCGCGCACACGGATGCTGCTGGCAACAGTGTCATGGCTACCAAGTGACTGGCAGACGATCTTGAATGCCACCGGTCGCGGGCGCCGTGCCAGACTGACGTGAAGCTATCCTACCATCTGTCTACAGCTATGTCAACCGGTTGGCTGTACAACGTTGAAGGGGTCAGCTCAAGAGAATCCGGCGGTTGGCCTGCCCGTGGCGCCGGGCGGCGTTGACTGACGAGGTTGGGGTTGGTCCGCTGTTCAAGTACAGGAAAAACAAAAACACAGGTTGCGCACGCTGATGAGGACGGCGGCAGCCTGGTTACCGTTGGGGGACGCGTAGAAGGGGTGGTGGCGGGGCGGGCGTGGTGCGTAGTAGTATTGGGGAAGGAGGGAACAGCGATGAGGTTGCCGAGTCTGAGCGAAATCGCTATCCGTGAGGCAGCCACGACGGAGTCATTCCAGCGTGGCCGGGAATACTTCGATCAGGGCGCCGTGCTGTCGCTGACCCGCCGTGGTGACGTTATCGAGGCTGAGGTGGAGGGCAGCCAGCCGGTGCCCTACAACGTTCGCGTGGAGTATGACGAGGGCGGTATCATAGAGGCTGATTGCGACTGTCCCTACGATTGAGGCGGCTGGTGCAAGCACATCGTGGCGACACTCCTTGCCTGCCTACACGACCCCGAGTCAGTCGCCGAGCGGCCGCCGTTGGCGCAGCTGCTGGCGGGGCTGGATCGCGACCAACTGCAACGCCTGCTTCTGGATCTGGTCGCCGACGTGCCGCGACTGGCCCCGGCCGTCGAGTCGCACATCGCCCTTCTCTCGGTAGCCTCACCCTCCGTCGGTCCGGCCGCGGAGGCCCCCTCCCGAACCCGTGCCACCCCGGTGGATTCGTTGTCTTTTCGTCGGCAAGTCCGGCAGGCAATGCACAGCCTGGACCACATGCGTTCCTCGGAGGCTTACTGGCACGTCTACCTGCGCGGCTGAGCGCTAGGGTTTGACGTTGGCGTGATTGCCCTCAACGCCGGGGCCTGCACGACGTCCGTGGTATGCGCCTGGCGTTTGTTTGTGCCTTACGGCGCTCTGTTGCTATACTTATTCCTAGGTCACTTAGCAGGAAGGAGAAAGCAATGCCGATTGAGTACGCCGAGCCACAGGACAAAGTAAAGCCGGGAACGAAGGAGCTGAGCAGGGCGCTGAGCTCGCTCGTCGAGGAGTTGCAGGCCGTCGATTGGTACCAACAGCGGGTCGACATCAGCGAGAACGAAGACCTGCGCCGGATCCTGTCTCACAACCGCGACGAGGAGAAGCAGCACGCCTCTCTGCTGATGGAGTGGCTCCGCCGCAGCGACCCGAAGTTCGCCGAGAGGATGCAGCAGTTCCTCTTTTCGAAGGGGAATCTGGGCGAGATTGCCGAGAACGCCGGATAGTCGCGATAGCGACCTACGCCCGGGTGGGGGCTGCTCGCATCGCCCAGCGCGCCGAGCGCCCCTGCCCAGCCCTCCCCTCCCCGTTATCTACCCCATATACCGCGACCCCGCACGCGAGGTCGGCGGTAGTCCACCACAGCATATTGCCATTCACCCTGGCTGCCGGGGGGCGTGTCGTATCCACCCTAGCCGGCGATGGTGGGCACAGTACCTGCCAGAGCTTTGGGAGAGCGCGGCCCGAGTGGCCGCCAAGCTACGGATAACACTACGTTCTAGGGTCTGTAATGTCCAATCGCAACCGTCCCCGCAGTGCCAACGCCGTGCAGGCGACTAACCGGATCACCGGCCCGCGCCGCTGGTGGGCCCTCGGGACGGTCCTCCTGACGCTGTTCTTCGGCTCGCTGGACCAGACGGTGGTTTCCACGGCCATACCGGTCATCGTCGGCGACCTGAAGGGTTTCGATATCTACGCCTGGGTCTTCACGTCCTACCTGATTACGTCGGCTGTGACGGTGCCCATATACGGCAAGCTGTCGGATATCTACGGCCGTCGGCCGTTCTACATCATCGGCCTGAGCATATTCATGGTCGGCTCTGCCCTGTCCGGGCAGTCGCGCACCATGACCGAGGTGGCACGGCCACCTACCATTATTCTAGCAACACCATTGTGCGGCATGTCAAGCGCGGGGACCACGAATGTCTTGGACCACAGATCGAGTACGAGATGGCGCGGGTGAGGCCGCGGCTGGCCGATCTGGTAGGGAACGCGTAGAAGGCAGGAAATCGGGCGGTGACCGTATTGTAGAGGCTAGGCGACGGTCCTTGCCGCCCGCCGGGGCGTGCTGCTTGCGTCCGCCTGTTTCTCGGGCTCGGGGCGGCTCTCGGGTGCGACCGGCGAGGCGAGCCCGCTGGCCAGTTTGGGCAGGGCTTGGACGAAAGCCTCCACCACGTCCGGGTCGAACTGGCTGCCCGAGCAGGCCTCGATTTCGATCCTGGCGCCCTCGATGCCCTCGGCGGGGCGATAGGGCCGATCGGAGGTCATCGCGTCGAAAGTGTCGGCCACCGCGAAGATGCGCGCCAGGAGGGGAATATCCTTGCGGGCCAGCCCCAGGGGATAGCCTTTGCCGTCAAATCGCTCGTGGTGGCATACCACGATCTGGGAAGGCCCGTCCAGGAACTCGATGCCTTGCAGTATCTCGAAGCCGGTGCGGGGATGGTTGCGGATCTGCTCCCATTCCTTGTCGGTGAGGGGGCCGCGTTTGCGCAGGATCGTGTCCGGCAGGCCAATCTTGCCGATGTCGTGGAGCAGCGCCCCCAGGTGCAGGTCGATAATGTCTTTGCGCTCGAGCCCCATCTGCTCGCCGATCTTGATCGCGTAGTTGGCCACGCGTTCGGAATGGCCCTCGGTCTCGTGGTCGCGCGCGTCGAGGGCGGCGACCAGGGCCAGCAGCGTGTTCTCGTAAGTCGATTTGAGGTGCTCGTTGGCCTTGCGCAGCTCGTTGACGCTGGAGGCCGTGCGGTCCACGTACTGTTTGAAGGCGTAGCGCATCGCCAGGGACGGTATGACGAAGGCCAGTATAGAATAGACGCCGTAGGCCTCGTAGGCCGTCGCCATAGTGACCGCCAGCGCCGTCATTAGCAGGTAGTGGGCACCCAGCCAGCGGAACAGGTCGTTCCAGACGGCGGCCATGCCCCGGCGCTGGTCAAGGGCGATCGCTTGGGCGGTGAGCCCTGAGCAGACCAGGAAGTAGGCCATGCCTGCCGCGGCCAGCGGCAGGGCCAGGTAAGGGAGGTCCGTCAAGGTTAAGGACCGGTCGAAGGCCCGGAAGATAGCCCATACGCCGGCTCCGGCCAGCACGGTGACGCCGAAGTCGAAGGCCGCCCGGCGTAGACTAAAGCGGAAGAGGACCCCGCGGAGCACGGCGACGCCGAAGGCGGAGGCCACGAGCGAGGGCACCCCGAACAAGAGCACCCCCGCGAAGGTCGCCACGAAGCTCGAGGACACCTTGCTCTGGCTGTAGACGTCTACCGCCAACGCCTCGGCTACCACTGCGAACAAGGCGAAGGCGAGTACCCCGGTCCATGACTCGACGGCTCGCTCGTTGACCAGAATCGCCACGGCGACGCCGGGTCCGGCCAAGGTGATGAACACGGTGTAGAACTCGGCCAGGGCCGCCCGCCAGTCTCTTCGGCCTGCCTTATCGCCCGCTTCCTTGGTCAGTGGTGACCGGCGCGGT
>JAJZQK010000455.1 GCA_021847625.1 Chloroflexota bacterium | reverse complement strand
GGCGATCAGGCGCGAGCTTCAGAGGATCCGCATTGTCATCCTCACCGGCTACGACGGCGAGCAGTACGCCCGGGCGCTGGTGCGGCTCGGGGTTCAAGGGTTCCTCTCGAAGGCAGCCTCGTCTCACGAGCTGGTGGAGGCGCTGCGCACCGTCCACGCCGGCAAGACCTACTTCCAGCCTGTCGTCGCGGAAATGCTGGGCAACGGGGTGAACTCGGCCTCCGAAGAGATGAACCCACTCCTCGGGAGATGGAG
Source organism: Chloroflexota bacterium (assembly GCA_021847625.1). The sequence goes on along the minus strand of JAJZQK010000455.1, from coordinate 3,812 downwards.
GTGCTGCGCTTGGTGGCGGAGGGGCTGCGCAACCGAGATATCGCGAGGCGGCTCTGCACCAGCGAGCGCACCATACAGTTCCACCTGAGCAACCTCTTCTCCAAGTCCCAGGCCGGCTCCCGCACCGAGTTGGTCCACATAGCCCGCCAGAAGGGCTGGCTGGTGTGATCTCTCGTCCATATGACCCTCCGTCTTGGCCTCTGGCTACTCGGCTGGGGCCCATCTGGCGCAGTTGCACCTATCAAACCCCATCAGGGAAATGAGCCCGTCCGTACTTCTGGTTAAGCACACCCGTCGTCAACATGCTTCCCGCCACAGCTGCCAGCGCGTGAGAGACGTCCACATCGGCTATAGGCTGTCCAGTATACCCTGTATACACGAGCACGAACACGAACAGCAGTGAGCCGCCGAAGGTCAGCATCGCGTTCCACAGTGAGTAGCGTTGCCATACCAACACGATCAACACGACCAAGGCGAAAGCAGTAAGCAGCCAGATTCGCGGCGCGTCCATACGGTCCTCCCAATCATCGACAGGCCACCCGATGTTTGGTAGCCACAAGTTGCAATTGAGTGCAACAAGACTGTAGCGCAGAGTATAGCGACCGCTTTCACACCCATATTCCTGTGTAGGCTTTGACCTATTGTATCAAGGCAGTCGACAGCCCAGGCTTTATCCGCGGCTGTGACACTAAAGCCTGCTGCCTGGGGCAGGACCAGCGTCGATCGGAAGAGGCGGATCCCCGATGGCCCTCACGGGGTCGCCATCGGGGATCCAATAGGTGTACCTAAGACCGTCGGTCAACTCGCCCAGCGCCACATGCTGCCATCCGAATCCCTGCGCGCATAACCAAAGTTCGGGTCTCCCTCTGGATAGTACCACCACCAGTCGCCGGGTGTGTAGTAGTAAACCCAACCGTAACTGTCCGTGACGCTGCCCCCCGGGATGTTGAACTGGATGCTTCCGTCTGGTTGTCTGAACATCCAAAGCCCGCTGACGTAGATCAGGACCCCGACAGCAAATAGCAGGGGCTGGCGTAGGACAATTCCCAGTATTGCTGCCAAGGCTGCCCCCACATCCTTTACGAAGTCTACATCCACAGAGCAAACGTATACGTAGAGGTTCCAGCTGTTTGCGTACTGCAAGGCGTAGGAGCACTTCCAGAAGTAATGGTAGTGATCGACGGGCTGAACATCGGCGTGAGCTACGCCTGGGCCCAGCCCCAGCGTGTTGTCGGCTCTACCGCTTCGCCTGTCTTCAAGCTCCTTGATCTGCTGCTCGTTCAGGAATGCCATGCCCACCACATCAGTGCCGCCGCGTGTCGTCGCGTCAAACAGGGCAATCCGCAACCTCTCGCCTGAACGAACAACCTCGTATGCGAACAGGCCATCCTCATTGTCAACGACCTTTGCTCCGCTCGCTTCGATGCGGCGCACTTCAGCCGCCGCGACCTTCTGGACCTTGTTCATAGTCTTAGGAGTCGGCTTTGATTCCTTGACCATGCTCCTCTTGACGGCCTCTGACATTGACGGTGGAGACGCGGGTGGTTCAGGCATAGCATCGCAGCGATTGCCTGTGGATGCCTGCGCACATCCGTTGGTGGATGTGTGTGCCAACGCACCCGATACACTGCCTGGATCTGGGATCACGTGGTAGAGCGCAACAGCGCCCGAGGCAACCGCCATCTTTCGGATCAGCTCTCGTCGGCTAATTGCCATTTCTTAGCTACCTCCTATGGCTTTTCTTGGCTTGGACACTGGCATTTGGCGACCGAACGTAGGTGTACAAACCGGCTGGCTCAGAGCAGCAGCGCATAGACAGGTGACTCGCGGTGTCGAGTTGCGCTCTCAGGCCTCCTTTCTCCACCCCTTGTTCACGATCACGTGCACCCGCAGTGCGTGAGGGAGCGGCCATTCAGAGACTGTGTCGCCATTGTCTCCTCGGCTTGACCGTACTTGGCTCCGCCTAGAACCTGCTCACATCCTCTTCCAGTTGGTGCCGGCTGCCTACTGTCAGAATTGCCAGTCTCTTCCCTGTCAAATACCACAGGTCGAGGCCGGTCGAGCCGGCACAGTCAAAGAGGGACGCTCTGGACGACTGTGCCAGCCGTTTGGGGTGGATGCCTTACCAGATGCAGTAGCTGGTCACGTTGGTTGGTGTCGGCGTGGTTGCGGCCTTCAGGTCGGGAGGCTACTGTTGTAGCCTGGGGAAACTGGATGAAGCCGATCCGGATCCTGCAGGCCGACGGCCATGCGATCACGAGAGAGGCGACACGTCGGCTCCTGGAGTCCGAGCCCGACCTCGGGGCAATGGCCGAGGCGACGAATTGGTCGGGCGGTGCTGCAGGCTGCCCTCGCGGTCAACGGTGCCGGGGAGCAGCGGGGTTGGTGGGCGCGGGACTCGGGGCCGGAGCGGGCGTGTAGGTCGCGAAGGGTGTCGGGACCGGTCCGGACAGCAGAGTGAGCACTGGCAACGATGAGGTGTCCACTTCGTGCCCCGCTGTGTCGTCGCTAGCCCCCATGGATTGCATCGTACGGGCCATCCAGCGCGATCATCCCTTGCCGATGGGCACAGATGCTTGTGCTGCCTGGGATCTGGAAGTCGCCACTCGCACCCAACAAGCCTACGTCGGGTCGCTATAGTGCGGCTCACCTGCGGTAGACTACCTTGCGGACTACCCAGCCCAGGAGAGCGATGACCGCGACGAACATGACGAGCAGTGTGACTGCCTCAAAGGGACCGACGCCCATGCGTACCTCCCAGCTCTTGTTGCAGATTGCTGTGCCTGTTCCCGCGGCCTAACCTACCTGTGACTACACGTGGCCGGTCTCGCCACCCGCGAGCCGCACCATCCCTGTCGCGCCGCCGTGGTGCCCTCACGGCACCACATCCCACTAGGGCAAGAAGATCGAGCCCACCCCGAAGCTGAGGGCGTTGGCAGCCACAGCCATGCCAAGAGCTTGCCTCGCCGTGACCTTCGGCGTTCTCCTGTAGAACCAGTATTCCACCGCCACCACGGCGGCCTCCGCCACCAGAACGATGAGTGCCCAGGCGACCCCGAAGTAGGTCGCATCCGGCAGTTGGGCACGGCCGAGCACCAGGTACACGAACGGGGGATACCGGCTCCCGGCGAGCAACGGCGGCCTCGATCCGGCGTGGCCCAGCAGAGTGTTCAACGCGGGAAAGACGATGGGAGGCAGCGCGATGAGGAGAGCCCACAGCAGCAGTTGCGACAGCACGTTGGCTGCTATCAGACGACGCCAGAAGCTCCTCGCCGCGATCCCCCAGATCCCGAGACGGCGAGCGCCAAGCAGGACGACGGGCAACTCCAAGCCGATCGATAGGATTGCAGTGAAGAGACCGGCGAACACCCCCATTACGGCTATCATCTCGGGAGTTGCGACGACGTTGGCGTGCGCGAGGCTCGGTGCGAGGGCAAGCGCCGGCCCCAGCAACGGAGCGAGGGCTTTCATCTGCCTGGTCATCCTTCAATCTCCCCTTCGGATAGCCGTCCACGGACATCACCCACCAGCCACACTGAGAATCCCATGCCCCATGTGGTGGAGCAGGCACGTCCCCGGCTAGGGCTCGGAGCGGCCATTCCTTCCGGCCACGAGTCTCAGGCCAGCCCGGCGCCCAGGAGCAGCAGCGCCGGGATCAGGGGCTGCGGCGCCACACTCGGTGCGGGGTTCTCTCCTGCCATGGGCAGACCCACCGGCAGCTTCACGGCGGTGTCACCTTGGTGGACCGTCGGGAGCCTCGGGGCCGAGGCGGGCTCCCCCTCGGCTGCTATGGGCACCAGGGGACGTGCCTG
>JAJZQK010000454.1 GCA_021847625.1 Chloroflexota bacterium | reverse complement strand
ATCTGCAAGGCGGACGACTGCGCGGAGGACTGTCCGCACGCCGGCCGCTGTCGGAGAGGTTAGCGGCGACCTCTCGTCCCTTCTCGCCAGCGAGCGCGGCCGTCACCCCGTCGTCGGCGGTGCTTGATGAGGGCGATGGGCCATGCGCAACATGCGTCCCGGCGAGAAGGTGCCGAAAAAGGGCTCTGTGATCGTGTCGCTCGCAAATGGTAGGGCTTCGCCGCGGCCGGGCCGTCCGTGGGGCGGCCGGAGTAGCAGTTTAAGTGGATCGGAAGCGACAAATGACTTGCAACACAGACAAAACACCTCGCAAGACCAGGGCATTCTCAGGCAAACAGGACAGCTGCGAAATCGGATCGCGGAGCAGTCCGGCGGTGGCCGCGATGGCCTCTCAGAACGCCCGTAGAGGCCCCGCCAGGGGTGGCGAAGGTCACACAAATGCCCTCGCGCCCGCCCAGCCTAAGCGCGGTTACAACCTATCCAACCCGGAGAAGGGTACTGACTTTCCTCGACGTAGCCCCCGTACTTCATCAAGTACGAGGTTACAACCTATCCAACCCGGAGAAGGGTACTGACTTCCGAACGCTATCCGCCCCTTCTGCACAGCCCACAACGGCAACCAAAGCGCGGTCGTCACCATCAACGCGGGCGACCTGCGTCTTGGTCGTTCCTGTACTTCTAGGGCTTGCCCGCCACGCAGAAGCGGTATCCCAATCCCCTCTCGGTCAGAATGTACCGCGGGTGCTCGGGGTCGTCTTCGATCTTGCGCCGCAGGCGGCGTATGTAGACGCGCAGGTAGTCGATCTCCTCCGTGTATTCACGGCCCCATACTTTTGCCAGCAGCGTCCCGTGCATCAACACCCGCCCCGCGTTGCGGACGAGGTGATAGAGCAGTTTGTACTCGATGGCAGTCAAAGCGATGAGCTCGCCCCTCACCCGCACCTGCTGGCTGGCGAAATCAACCGCAAGATCGCCGCAGGCGAAAGAAGGGGCCCGGCTGACAGGTTGGGGCATGTCCAGGCGCCGCAGAACCGCCTTCACGCGGGCGAGCAGCTCGAGGTGATCGAACGGCTTGGTGACATAGTCGTCGGCGCCCATCTCCAGGCCCTTCACCTTGTCGAGGACGCTATCCTTGGCGGTGAGCATAATAACCGGCACGTCGGAGAGCCCACGGATGCGGCGCAGCGTCTCAAACCCATCCATCCCCGGCATAGCGATGTCCAACAACACCAGATCCGGCTGCTCCTCCACCACCTTATTCAGTGCCACCTCGCCGTCGATAGCCCCGACGACCTCGGTCTCCCGCCACTGCAGGTTGAAGCTTATCGTCACCGCCTCGATGACGTCGGGCGCATCATCCACAACGAGAATCTTCATTGATCTCCCCTTTCCCCGGCCCCTCCTTGGGCAGGGAAAAGTGCACTACCGTGCCGGCGCCAACCTCGCTTTCCACCCAAATGCGGCCGCCGTGCGCTTCGACAATACCCTTGGCTATCGGCAGGCCGAGACCGGCGCCGATGTTGTGGCTGGGAGAGCTCGTGCGGGCGGTGTAGAACTGCTCGAAGAGGTGAGGCTGCGCCTCAGGTGGGATGCCGGGGCCCGTGTCGGCCACACTGACGACAACCGCCCCTGCGCCATCCGCGACCGTGATGCGCATGCCGGCCCCGCGCGGGGCAAACTTGTTGGCGTTGGAGAGCAGGTTCAGAAGCACCTGCTCCAGGCGGCGATGATCGCCCATCACCCGCGGCGCGGGCGAAGGCAGTTCCGTGACGACTGTCTGGCCCTTATCCTCCATGAGCGCGCTCATCAGGCCGACCGCCCCCGTCACCAGATCCACAATGTCGACATAGCGCAGCTGTAGCTCCGCCTTGCCGCTATTGAGGCGCACCAGGTCCAGCAAATCCGTGACCAGCGCGTGCATGCGATCAGCGCTCTGCTTGATGTTCCGCAGCAGCCGCGCCCGCATCCGCGGGTCGGGATCGCTGTCCACCAACAGGCCGATCGAGGTGCGAATGAGGGTAAGCGGCGTCCGCAGCTCGTGCGATACAGTCGAAAGCAGGTAGCTCCGCTGCCTCTCTAGTTCCCGCCGCTCGGCCGCGAGGGCCGCCCGCTCGGCTGCTATCTGGCGCGCCGCAGCCTCATCCCGCATAGGGAATACCTCCCTCGTCACAGCGTTGCTTCGTTCGCAGGCTTCAGGGAGGAGTATACCACGCGGCAGCGCTCGCACGCAGATTCCGGAGAGCGGGCGAACGGACCCTGTCTATCTATGGACGTCGCTTTTTCATGCATCGTTCATGTCCCTTCGGCCGCCTTTTCATGTCGGTCGGCTATATTCTTGACAGGGCCGGCGGAGCCAAGCGATGAGCCGTCCGTTCATCGTGCGGCAGTGCCATTGGCCGTCCGGAGCAACGGCTCATGCGCAGCTCTGGACGTCTGGCCGTCAGTGCTGAAGGCCGGCGGCGCTACCTGGGTGGTAGTGTCCCTAATAGCCGTCGAAGTCGCACCACAGTCGGCAGGAGGAGCCCCTGGCGAACCTGGAGGAAGCGACGTCGTTCCTCGCCGCCTTGTACTGGGAAGAGGCATGCGAGCGGGCAGACGGAAGGGCAAGCCAGACGCATGACTATCCTTTCTGGCAGAAGGTGTACACGCCCGCTAGTTCGTCTAGTTGCCAAGGAGAGAGAGTTGAGACGAGCCGAAGACGTACCGTTGACCGAGGAAGGTAGGGCCAGACTGCGAGAAGAGCTCTGGTCGCTTCAGTCGCGGAGGAGTATCAAGGTTAGCGAGCACGAGGCCCTTCTGACTGAGGGCGAGGGGTCCGATGCCCCCGCTGCGGACTTGCGCCATCAGATCGCGCTCCTCGAACGGCGCATCGCCAGGCTGCGCGAGGCCCTAGCGAGGGCCTGGGCCGGCGACCAGCAGACAGGGGAGCCGGACGTGGCAGGCCTCGGGTCGCGGGTGACGCTGCGCTGGGAGGACGGCGATGAGGAGCAATACACCCTCGTCGGTCCGCTGGAAGCCGACGTAAGCGAGGGGCGCCTATCACATGCGTCGCCCATCGGGCAAGCGCTCTTGGGAAGACGCAAGGGGGAGCAGGTAGAGGTACGTACTCCGGGCGGGCCGCGACGCCTTCTGCTGTTGGCAGTGGCGTAGGCTAGCCGAGATAGAGGGGCACCATGGAAGAAGGTCGAGAGCGTCTGCCTCGCTGCGCCACCTGCGGGCTGGAGATCGAGTGGAAACCGGTACTCGTGGATGGCAAGGCCTATTGCTGCGGCGGCTGCGCGCAGGGCGGCCCCTGCTACTGCTCCTACGACGCCCGGGAGCAGATCGCCCCCGTGGCCGCGGGGGCCGGCCGGCGTGGCCGACCGGATGCTCCCACCTCGCAGGCCGAAAGGAGGGGATTGTGAGACGGTATACCCGGGAAGAGGCGACCCGCGAGACCGGTGCCCGTCCAGAAGAGCTCAGCGCTCTGGAGGCGCGCGGGCTCCTAGTCCCCAACCGGCCGCGTCGCTTCCTCGGGGCGTTCGGCGGCCGGGAGGAGTACTACACCGAAGATCAGATCGGCGTGCTCCGTTGGCTCCTGAAAGTCCGCCGTACCCTGGAAGCTAGTCGTAAGTAGCAGTCCGTGAGCGGCTCATGGAAACAGGAGGGGAGAATGGTCCAGATGCCGGCGGGCCGGCTTCTGCTCACGAGGAAAGGCGAAGCGGAATTGCTGGCCGAGATCGAATACATGGAACGCCTGCGCAGAGAGATCAGCGCCGAGCTCGGCGCCACCGCCAGTGACGCCACTGCAGGCGGCGCCGAAGCGTCGAAACGCCGCGAGCTGGCGGCAGTGGAGGGGCAGGTAGCCGGCCTGACGCACGGCCTCGCCCATCTGCGGCAGGCCCACGCGGGCCCGGTCGTAGACGACGGTCGCCCTACCGGACTCGGCGCTGACGAAAGCCCGCTGCACGCCCGGAAGGGCGGCCAGCGCCTGCTGCACGCTCTTGGAGCACTCGGGACAATCCAACCGCTCGAGGGGGAGGTCCACCCGTACCAGCCGGGCCCCCTCGGGGACCCCGGTCGTGACCGAGGG
>JAJZQK010000453.1 GCA_021847625.1 Chloroflexota bacterium | reverse complement strand
GGCGAGGTCGCTTGGCGTGGTGGTGCTCGGCCTCAGCCAGCTCAACCGCTCGCTTGAGGGCAGGCAGGACAAGCGGCCAGCACTCTCGGACCTGCGCGAGTCCGGCGCGATCGAGCAGGCCGCCGACTCCGTGCCGCTGCTGCACAGGCCCCAGAAGCGCGAGAACGCCGCCGAGATCATCGTGGCCAAGCAGCGCAACGGGCCGACCGGCGCCGTGCGGGCGGCGTGGAACGGACCGACAATGGCGTTCGGTGACCACCCCGAATTCACCGTCCCCTGGCCGCAAACGCAACTCGAGTAGCGTTTGCAACTCGCTGCATCTACCCCCAGGACTGGAGGAAGGAGCCATCATCAGGGCGAACCTGCGCTGCAGGTTGCTGGAACGCGTAAGGGAGAGCGAACGCCTTGCAGGTGTCTTCTGAGGCTGTTCGGGAGATCAAAGCCGCCCTGGCTCGCTACCTGAAGGATGTGGAGAACAGCGATCTCACCCCCAGCACCAAACGGACATACATGCGCCATGCTGAGACCTTCGTCAGGTGGATCGAGGGAGACTTCGTACCTGGCGGCAGTTTTGGCACGGGTGCGGATCGCTAAATCGTTAGGGCTGTCTGCGGCGGCACCGCACCACAGCAGGTGCATCTGCCAAGAAGGCGGGATACAGCCCGAGCAGGAGCGCTCAAAACAAGCGCCGAGCCGCTGTGCAGATCGTTTGTACGGGCGGCCGTGCAAAACGCAACTCGAGTAGCGTTTGCTTCGCATTAGTGAGGTGGTCTCATTGATCGAGGTCCTCCTGGAGTTCGAGAAGGAAACCAAGAACACCGTCCGGCTTCAGGAAGTTGAGACGGACGAGGCGCCGGTGGTCGGCACCCTTTACATTCAGAAGCACGCCTTCAAGAAGCTCGGCTCGCCGCAGCGCTTGAAGGTGCGGATCGAAGCGGGCAACTGAACAGGAGTTGCACAAGGGCCGTCCGGGGAAGCCGGGCGGCCCTCGCCATGTCGAAGGGGGCGGCATCGGTGGAGGACCGGCGGTTGCCTGAGCACGAGCGCCTTCGCACCGCGGCGCCTGCCTGCACGTCAAGCCTGCTCACCATGACGTGGGGGCAGATGGTCCTTGCGCGCGGCGACCCGCAAGCGAAGCTCTGGCTCATCGGCGAGGCACCAGACGCAGACGAAAATGCGCAGGGGGTGCCCTTCTCCGGCAAGGCTGGCCAACTGCTCGACAAAATCCTTGAGGCGGCAGGGATCGGGCAGGACGAAGTGTTCATCACCAACACCGTACGTCGCCGACCCCCAGGGAACCGGACGCCTACGAACGACGAGATCGCCGCCTGCTCGGTCCACCGCAATGCCCTGCTCGATCTCTGGAAGCCGCCGCTGGTCGTCCTGCTCGGGGCGACGGCGGCGCGCACGTTTCTCGGTGGCCAAGCACTGGCCGAACGGCGCGGCCAGCGGGTCGAGCGCGACGGGCGCGCATTCTACCCGACGTTCCACCCGACATACCTGCTACGCAACCCGCGCCACAAGGCCACCGCCTGGGAGGACTGGCAGGTGATACGAGACGCCTTGCGAGGGCTGCCGCCCGATGGTGGTGCTTCGCAGCCAGAGCAGGCTGATGGGGCCGCAAAAGCGCGCTCGCTGATGCCGTACCTGGACCGCTCGGTGATGACGCCAGAGGGGACAGGACGGCTTGTGCAGGTGTTCCGCGAGCGCTCGGCCGTGGTGCTGGATGCGCGGCCGGCGAAGGTGGTGTTCTTCGCGACGGAGGTGCTGGCGGAACTTCAGCTGCGGCAAGCGGCCGTCTAAGGGCGGCCGGCATCTGGACATTCGTATATGTGGGAGGTGGACGCATGCTGAATCTCCGCGACTACCAGGAGGAGGCCGTCGAGGCCGTCGTGACCGAGGCCCGCCGGGGGGTGCGGCGACAGCTTGTCGTCATCCCGACCGGCGGCGGCAAGACGCTCATCGTCGCCGCCCTGTCCCGACAGGCCCATCGCCGCGTACTCATGCTCGTCCACCGAGATGAGCTGGTGCAGCAGTCGGTCGAGAAGTTTGGCTGGGTCTGGCCCGAGGAAGAGATCGGGGTTGTCAAGGCAGAGCAGGACCAACACGATCGGCGTATGGTGGTCGCCTCGATCCAGACTCTTCAGCACAAGCGCCGGCGCGACCGATTGAAGGCCGAGGAGTTCTCACTTGTGATCGCTGATGAATCGCATCACTCGGTGTCTCCCTCGTGGAGATCCGTTTTGGAAGACCTCGGCTTTCTGCCCGATCCAGGCCCAGGACGCCTGCTCCTTGGAGTCACCGCCACACCGATGCGCAGCGACGGCATCGGACTTAAGGCGGTCTTCGAGAAGGTCGTCTATCGCCGATCTATCTCTGACCTCGTGCGGGCGGGCTACCTTGCCGACGTCCAGGGTATCAGGGTGCGTACCGCGGTGGACCTGGGCAAGGTTCGTACGGTACGCGGCGACTTTCAGGCGCGCGACTTGTCGCTTGCGGTGGACACGCCACGGAGAAACGAGCTGATCGTGGACGCCTACCGCAAGCATGGCGAGCGGCGCAAGGCGGTGGCCTTTACGGTCGACATCGCCCATGCCCGGCACCTCGCCGACGCCTTCCGCGAGGGAGGCTTCCGCGCAGACTGGGTTTCCGGAGAATTACCGCTGGAGGAGCGCCGAGAGAGACTCGGGAAGCTTCGCGACGGCGAGCTGGACGTGCTCTCGAATTGTTCCGTGCTGACGGAAGGCTATGATGATCCCTCCATTGCCTGTCTCATCATGGCACGCCCTACCAAGTCCACGGGGCTCTACATCCAGCAAGTCGGCCGCGGCCTGCGTCCCTACCCCGGCAAAGAGCATTGCCTCGTGATCGACGTCTCCGACAACGCGCACGACATCTGCGCGCTCGGGACGCTGGACGGCGACGACGCCGACTTTGCAAGGGAGCGCAAGACCGATCCCCTCGATGGCGGCGTCACTCCAGCCGGGAGGGAGGAGTCCGGCGAGATTGGCGACGGTGTGGAGATCGTCGTCTCGACCATCGACCTGCTGGTTCGCTCGAAGTTCCGCTGGCGGACCGAGCACAGCCGCATGATCCTCGAGGCGGGGCCCGGCCAGGAGATCATCCTGGAAGGCGGCGATCAGGGCCTCTGGACCGTGTCGCTGCGCAAGGGCCACGATCTGCAGCCCCTTACGGAGCGACCCCTGCCGATCAGCTACGCGCAGGGCGTCGCAGAAGACTACGTGCGAGCCAATCAGCTTGAGGGCTATGCGGCATGCGACGCCGCCTGGCTGAGGAAGCCGGCCTCGGATGCCCAGATCGATCTGCTGAGGCGCGAGTTCAACATCGTGCCGCCGCGCGGGACGACGCGGGGCGAGGCGCAGGAGATCATCCGGCGGGCGTTCCGCGATCGCAACTTCACAGACCCGAGTGCTCCTTGGCGCAAGGACCCGGCCTCGGCGAAGCAGATTGCTTGGATGGACGCGCACGGCTTTGCGGTGCCCCCTGGCTTCACGAAGGGTGACTTCTCGGACCTGATGGAGCGCTTGCGCCACAGGCGAAGGAGAGCATAACGACGTCGCGGCGGGTCGGGCAAGTGCGCGCCGTGACGGCTTGTAGGGGGCGGCGGGGCCCCCTGCCCGCTCTGCTTTGGCGCGGAGCACCCTTGCAAGTGTGGTCCCATGCTGAGGCCGCCGATGCGCATGCGCATCACTAACACGGAGACAGGTATGGTTCTGGCGCGCAGGGTCTGGGTTGCTCGGGCTTTCTGGGACCGCCTGCGCGGCCTGTACGGGCGGCCGTGGCTCCTGGACGGCGACGCCCTGGTTTTGCAGCCGAGTCGCTCGGCATACGCGATCGGCCTCGCCTATGCGATTGTCGCCGTCTACCTGGACGGTGAAGGCAGGGTGATCGACGCGCCACTGGTCCGGCCTGGCAAGGTCGGACCTTACCTGCGGGAAGCGTACATGGTCGTCGATCTGCCAGCGTCCCGGACAGGGATGGTGGTCCCCGGCGATCTCATTGAAATCGGCATCGAGGGACCCAATCCAGAGCATCCTCTCGGCGGCCGCAGGTTTCGGCCGAGAAGGCAT
>JAJZQK010000452.1 GCA_021847625.1 Chloroflexota bacterium | reverse complement strand
AGTTGCTCGGAGCGCATGGCGGCGATGCGCGGCGAGCCCGACCCCAGCTTGATAGCCCGCTGCCGGTAGTCTTTGTTCCACTCGGCGCTCTCGGGCGTCTGCAGCGAGAACTCACCCTGCGCCTCGGTGAGCGTGCCGCGGTCGACGAGATCGGCTAGGGTCGCCTCGACCGTGCGCCGCAAGCCGGCGCTGCCCTCGTTCAGGTCCGCGACTAGGAGGTCGGCGAGCGTGTCCGGGGTGGCCCGCACTCCCAGTTCCGGGTTCGCCTGCTTCAGCTGGTCGATGAAGAAGACCAAGCCAGCGATGCGCCGGCCAAGGTCGTCGAGGTCGGGGTCCTCGATGGTACGTTGCGCGTCCCGGGTGAGGACGCCGCTGTGGAGCATGGCGCCGTTCTGCTCCCCGTAGATGAAGTCGGCCGGCACGACCACGCCCACGGACTGCTCGGCGACCTCCCGGGCAGCTTGCTGCACGGTCCGCAGCTGGGTGCGGAGCTGAGCCGACCCACCGCCCGTGTCGATCGCACGGAGCACATGCTCCCAGAAACGACGCCGGGTGGGGAGAAGCGGGTAGTCGGCGACGAGGTCCTTCTCGTCGGCCGCGGTCGGGGCGAGCTTCGTGCCCTGCAGGTGACGAGAGATCTCGCCCGACACTCGATCGAGTTCGGCCGTGAGCGCCGCCACCTTATCGGGCCGTTTGCGCAAGATGACCTGTCGGACCACCTGGTCGACGTCGGTATCCTGGAACTCCACTTTGACAGGAAAGCGCGCTTGGAGCCACTGGAGCTGCTGATGCGCGGCGAGTGCGGATTGGCCCGCGGCGACGAAGAGGACGGTGCTGCCGAAGTGGCTCTGCACGGCCTGGACGATCTCTTGCACGACGTTCGTCTTCTCGGTGTCGCTGCCGATGTACTGCTGCAGCTCGTCGAGCACCACGAGAGTGAGCGGCAGCTGCCCGGGCTTCGACGAGCCGCTCCGCAGGATGTCGTCCATCAGCGCAAGGAACTGATCGTTGTAAACGTCCTGCGCATTCGGGTACTGGGTCTTGATCAGCTGACGCGCATCGGCCTCGGACTCCGCGAACCCCGGGACCGCGGCCATCAACGCCCGGGAGAGCCAGGGCGAGACGTACATGTTCTGCAGCTCGTTCTCGAGCGACCGACCGTTGGCCTCCAGATAGTCGAGCACGGGCTGTGCGATCCCCTCCCGACGCATCCACAGCACGAGCCGCGCCGCGGCGAAGCTCGAGGGAAGGCCCGCCGCGACCGAGAGGACCCGCAAGAGTGCGAGCCGAGGGCTGCCTGAGACGCCCGCGCCCAACGTGCCCGCCGCCGCCCAGGCACCGCCGTTCCGCTTGGCGGCCGTGTCGAGCTCACGCAGGTGGAGCGCCACCTCGTCCGGTAGGCGGACGAGCCCCCGGGCGGTACTCCCGTCGGGCAGTGCCGTATCCGCCCAAAGATGCTGCAGCACCTTCAGGAAGTGCGACTTGCCGCTTCCGTAGAAGCCACTCACCCACACCGCGGGCTGCTGGTCCTGCTCGAGGTAGCCCAGGTAGCCCCCGAGGATGCGGTCGAGCCCGTCACTGTAGGCGCCGTCGCAGACGAAGTTCGAGAGCTCGAAGTGGAGCGTGTTCCACTCCTGCTCGGAGTCGGGCACCGCGACCTTGGCGACCCCCAGGTTGGGCAGCACCCGCACGCTCGGGTCCTCGACGAACAGCTCCTTGTTGAGCATCGATCACTCCTCCGAGGCGACGATGGGCACAGCCAGGTAGTTCCACCCGTCCTGGGCGTCGAGCAAGCGGTAGTTCGAGCCGTGGCGCTCGCCCGGGAAGAAGACGAGTAGACGGCCGCGGATGCTGTCGTTCACCGACTCAATGAGTCGCGAGACGCGGAAGAAGCCGAAGAGCGAGCCTGCCCCGAGCAGTGCGACGACGGTCTCGCCGTCGACGTCGTCGGTCGTGAGGTCAGCCCGCGCGCGGGCGACCAGCTGCTCGCCAAAGCCTTCAAGGGCGGGCTCGAGGTCACCGGGTGACTCGAAGTACGCCTCGCGGTACTCATGAGCCCCCAGCCACTCCTCGAACGACGTGGTGAGGTCGACGAGTTTCCAGCGCTTGCCGGCGCCTTGGGTCGCCACCTTGAACTCGTCGATCTTGTACCGCAGGCGGCGCTCGTCGAGCGGTGGGTAGACAGCGAGCCAGACGCGCTCGGGGCCGGCGGCGTTGCGGTCCCACGGGTGCTGGACGAAGCGGGCGTAGGCTTCGATGAGGGCGTCCATGCGGCTCACTGCTGCTCCCTATCGAACGGTCGCAGGAGGAGCTTGAACCCTACCTCGGTGACGCCGCCCGCGTGTCGGTACTCGATGAGCCCCCGCTGAGAGGCCCGTACGGCCAGGCCGGCCAGGCTGTCTGGGTCGCGATCAAGCACGCGGCACCACTGGCTGCTGAACAGCTGGGCACCTCGCAAGCCCTCCGTGTTGCCGATGAGCAGCGCCAGCGCCAGGGCCGAAGGCGTCGCAGTCACACACGTGCGTGTCTTGTGCGCTCTCCCGGCCAGGTGCCCGGACTGGGTCCAGGTGGATGCGGCGTTGCGGCCGATTTTGGCGGCGATGCCATCGCTGTAGCTTCCTGGGTAGGCGCGCTGCACGGCCTGGGCGAGCATCGTGGCGTTCACCAGAGAACCCTCGGGAGCGTCGATCACGGAGTCAGTGGTCGCTCGTAGTAGGGGGTCGCGGGCGAGTGCGCACAGAACCGCCAGGAGCGGTCGCGCAACGTCATCGACATCCCAGAGGTCGCGGAGAGCTCGGAAAGCGGGGTGGTCGGGGTCCAGTGCGTAAAGCTCGCGGAGGTAGCGGTATGCGCGCTGACGCCCGGTCAGGGTGCCCTTGCCCAGGCAGTTGAGGTCGATGATGGCGGTCTTGTACTCGATCTGTTTGGCGTCGGGAGCCACAGCGGCGAGGAGTTGGGAAAGCTCGGCCAGCATCATTGTGCGACTGGTGTGCGTGCCTCCGCTGGATTCGGCTGAAATCACAAGGCGAAGCTGGTCTACGCTCAAGAGACCTCCGAGGAGTTGGCCGTGTCCTTTGTTACGAGCGTTGGACTCTCATCCTACAATGTGGGTCAGACAGAAAGCGAATGCACTTTTCACGGCAGTCGAATGGTAGTCGCAACGAGTTGACACCGACTGCGCGGCGAAGGCGATTGGGCTGACCGCCGAATCCACAGACCGCTGCTGGCCCGGCAGGCGCTGCCGTGGGAACGCCGTGGGAGATGCGCTTTTGCAGGTCTTTCCCGGTTTGGCGAGGCGCCCAACTGAAGGACAGCAGGGCGAGCGCGAGGGCTCTGCCCTCCTTCTGCAAACGTTAGCTCGCCTTGGCTCTGTGTTGGCCCTCGTCCTTGACCTTCTGGCGGGCGGTCGCCAGTGCCCCGTCCAGCTTGAGGGCCGCCGCTTCCTGCATGTCCGGGAGCACGTGGGAGTAGACGTCCATGGTCAGGACGATGGTGGAGTGCCCCAGGCGTTCGGACACGACCTTGGGATGGATCCCTTGGCGCAGGAGTTGGGTTGCGTGAGAGTGGCGTAGGTCGTGGAGTCGGATGCTAACGCCGGCCGTCTTTGCCAGCTTGCGCCAGTGCACGCTGAAGGTGTCCGGGTGCCAGGGCTGGCCGTTCTCCGCCGGGAAGACCAACCCGGTGTCCACGAAAACTACATCCAGTCGACGCCTGTCCCAGCGTTGTTGGACGCGATGGCGCTTGAGCGCCTTCACCGTCACTGGCATGAGAGCGATGGAGCGGCGGCTCTTGCCGGTTTTTGGTTCTCGGAATGCGAGGCCGTCCGCCGTCGTGCTCAGCGCCTGCTGGACGCTGCACACGGCTGCTTCCAGGTCCACGTCCTCCCAGCGGAGTCCGAGGAGTTCGCCGCGCCGCATCCCGGTGGTGACGGCCACCAGCACGGGGGCGTACATTCGGGTACCCTCGGCGGCGGCGAGCAGGCGTGCGGTCTGCTCTTCGTCGAGGACCTGCATCTCCTTGCGCTCGGCACGCGGCGGAACGGCCCCATCGGAGGGGTTGTACGGTATGAGTTGCCAACGGACGGCCTGTTGCAGGGCAC
>JAJZQK010000451.1 GCA_021847625.1 Chloroflexota bacterium | reverse complement strand
CGCGAGACGATCGGCTAGGAATGACTGTCACCTCTGTGTCAACAGAATAGCACGAAGCGAGTAGCGGGCCGTCACCAACAGGCCCGCTACTGATTCAGACGTCCGTCTTGTTGCCGGGATGAGTAGTCCCATGTCTTCCAGGGTGCCGCTCAAGTGGCGACAAGCACAGAAAGGATGGTCGGCGATGGCAGAGGATCTGTACAACAAAGGCATGGCGATTCGCCGCGAGGTGCTCGGCGACGAGTACGTCGACAGGGCGACGAGCAACGTGGACGACTTCAACCAGGACTTCCAGAAGCTGGTCACGGAATACTGCTGGGGCGCCAGCTGGGGACGAGAGGGCCTCTCGCGCAAGCAGCGCAGTCTCAACAACCTGTGCCTGATCGCGGTGCTCAACCGGCCGCACGAGTTCGAGCTGCACGTGCGCGGGGCGCTGCGCAACGGCTGCACGCTGGCGGAGATTCGCGAGACGCTGATCCAGATAGCCGTCTACGCGGGCATCCCCACGGGCGTCGACGCCTTCCGCATCGCCCGCAAGGTGCTGGCGGAGGAAGGCATCAAGCCATGAGAGTCACAAGTAGGAATTGAGCAGAACGCTGGGTATGCACGCCCAACGGACACCGGACGTACTCCTAAGGTGCTCACACCAGAACAGGCCACGAAGCACGACATAGCGGCCGTTGCTGCTATTGCGTCGGGCCGCCTTGCCAGCTATAATAGCAATGCCACCGATCACTCCTCGCCGAGGAGATCGCGGAGCGGGGTTTGGCCTCTGCTCCCACTCACCTGTGAGTGGATTCCTTCATGGGATAGAAGAGCCCGATGATCGTCCATGTCTGGGGATGTGCTGCCATAGTTCCCATGAAGAAGTGGGTGTCCCGCTTCTCTCTCATCTCATCTAGATACTTCTTGACCATCGCATCCTGAAGCTCATCTGGAGTGCGGTATCGCGAGCGCCAGTTCCGATACGATTCGGCAACCTCCCAATCCCAGATCCGCAGACTATGTCCTTGGCATCGTGGATCGTCGCACACGAACTGATACCTCAATTCGAACGGGATCTTCTCCAGCCTTCGGGCTGGTCCCTGCTGAAACAGGTTCTGCTGCTGTAACTTGGCCATCTCTTCGGGTGTCCAAGTAGATTGCTCGCACGGCTCTATGGTGAAATCGAGTATTTCCCTTGGCTTGATTAGCCCGAGAGATGTCCCATCCGCCTTCTGGCGCTCCCTCAATTCCTCGACCGAGCGCGTCAAGAGTGGTAGAACCAACTGCTTCCTTTCGCTCCAGTTCTGCTCAGGCCCAACGCGGCGCTCCACTACCAATCTATCGATGTCTGGATAGTGGCTTTCAGGACGCGGCTCTTCGTCCTTAGTGGGGAAATCGCGGCTAGCGCCTGCTGCGGCGGGCAAGTTTAGGCGCCCTACTGGCTGGCCTTATCGGCATCGGCGCAGCTCACGGCGGCAAATTCTTCCCCGCTAAGGACGATGACCATTACACCACACCCTTCTCGCGCAGGGAACGAACCTCATCCGCCGAGTAGCCCAGCAAGCCGGTGAGGACCTCCTCGGTGTGCTCGCCCAAGAGGGGCGGGTGGGAGCGGACGGGCAACGGGCCGTTCGCGAACCTATAGGGAGGGCCGACGAGCTTCACCGTGCCCAGGGTGGGATGGGGCACTTCCTGCACGGCTCCGGAAGCTACCGTCTGGGGGTGGGCAAAGACCCTGTCCAGGGTGTTGATCGACCCGCTGGGGATGCCCGCGGCCTCCAGGGCAGCGAGCCACTCGTCGGCGTCGCCGGTGCCAATGACCTCCTGGATCATCGGGACGAGGGTGCCACGGTTCTCCACCCGCCGTGCGTTCGTCATGAACCTGGGATCGTCGGCCAGCTCCGGTCGGCCGATCACCTGGCAGAAGCGCCGGAACTGGTGGTCATTGCCGACCGCCACGGCGATGTAGCGATCCCCGGCCTTGAAGGACTGGTAGGGGACGATGCTGGGGTGCGTGTTCCCCAGCCGCCCAGGCACGCCCCCCCCGACGAGGTAGTTGCTGCCGACGTTGCCAAGCCAAGCGAGGGCGGAGTCGAACAGTGAGACGTCGATCAACTGACCGAGGCCGGTCGAGTGGCGCTGGTGCAAGGCGGCCAGAATCGCCGAGGTGGCGAACATCCCTGTCGTCATATCGACTATGGCCACGCCAACCTTCATCGGCTGGCCATCCGGTTCGCCCGTGAAGGACATTATCCCCGCCTCGGCCTGGATGACGAAGTCGTAGCCGGGCTTGTGGGCACACGGCCCCTCGCGACCATAGCCGGAGACCGTGCACTGGATCAGGCCAGGGTTGATCTCGTGCAGATAGTCAAAGCCCAGGCCCATCCTCTCCAAAGTGCCGAGCTTGAAGTTCTCGACCAGGATGTCGCCCTTGCGCACCAGGTCGATCAGAATGCGCTTCCCCTCGTCCGTCTTGAGGTTGAGGGTGATGCCCTTCTTATTGCGATTGATGAACAGGTAGTAGGCGCTCTCCCCGCCGACGAACGGGGGGCCATAGCGCCTGGTGTCGTCGCCGCTGCGCGGCATCTCGATCTTGATCACCTCGGCGCCCAAGTCGCCCAGCATCATCGTGCAGTACGGGCCGGCCAGCACCCGCGATAGATCAATGACGCGGATTCCCGCCAGCGGCAGGTCAGTCAAGTTTCACCTCACGGATTAGCGTTACAACAAAAGGCCCCACGCACATGTGGCCGTGTAGGGGCCGTCCGCCTTAGGCGGACCGGCCCCTCGGGCGCGGCGACCGCACCCCTACACCCGCGCAGCGGCCACCTTCGTCCTCGCCGACCGCCCGCGCTACGTCTTGCTTCTTCTACCAGGTCCAAAGGCACGCTGCCTCGCTCCCTCACTCCGCCACGTAGGGCGGCAGGGTGCAACGCGGTGCCTTGTAGGTCCGATAGCCCAGCGCGAAGTCGGCCTGCAGGAGCGAATGGATCTGGCTGGTGCCCTCGTAGAGGGTCGTCGCCCGAGCGTTGCGTAAGAAGCGCTCGACCGGATACTCATTGGAGTAGCCGTAGCCACCGTGGATCTGGACGGCGTTGTGCGTCGCCTTGAACGCGCCCTCCGTGGCCTGCCACTTGGCCAGCGAGGTCTCCCTGGTGTTCGGCAGGCCCTGGTTCTTCAGCCAGCCGGCCCGCCACCACAGGAGGCGCGAGGTCTCCAGCAACGCGACCTGCTCGGAGATGAGCTGCTTCACCAGCTGCTGCTGGCCGATGGGAGCGCCGAAGGCCAGGCGGGTCTGGGCGTAGGCCACGCTGGCGTCTAGCGCCGCCTCGATCATTCCCGTGGCCCCCGCCGCTAGGCCGAAGCGGCCGTTGTCCAGCGCCGACATGGCGATGATGAAGCCCTCGCCCTCCTCGCCGATGCGGTTAGCCACCGGCACCCGGCAGTCGATCATCGACACGCTGGCGGCGTTGCTCGCCCGCAGGCCCATCTTGCCGTGGATGGCGGCGGTGCTGAGCCCGGGCGTCCCCTTCTCGACGACGAAGGCGCTGACGCCCCTAGCCCTCTTCTCCCGGTCGGTATAGGCAAAGACGAGGAAATGGTCGGCGTAGGAGCCGAGAGAAATCCACATCTTCTCGCCGTTCAGGATGTAGTAGTCGCCGTCGCGCCGCGCCGTGGACTGCATGCCCAGCACGTCCGACCCGGCGTTCGGCTCGGTGAGGCCGAAGCAGCCGAGCTTGCGCCCCTGGGCCTGCGGCACGAGGAAACGCTGCTTCTGCTCTTCCGTGCCCCAGGTGTAGAGCGTGAGGCTGTTCAAGCCCAAATGCACGGAGACGAGCGTGCGCGCGCTGGAGTCGGCGTACTCTAGGGCCTCGCAGATAAGGCCCATCGAGATGTAGTCCATACTAGCGCCGCCGTACTTCTCCGGGATGGAGGCGCCGAGCAGGCCCAGCTCGGCCATCTTGGGGATGAGCGTGGTGTCGAACCGCTGCGCCTCGTCGTTCTCGCGGATACGCGGAATGACCTCTTTGGCAGCGAAATCCCGCACCATGTCGCGCACCATCAGGTGCTCTTCGCTGAACGTGAAATCAAGCATTGCCCTCTCCCCGCAACA
>JAJZQK010000450.1 GCA_021847625.1 Chloroflexota bacterium | reverse complement strand
ATGCCATAAGGACTGTCTTCAGGATGAAGCCGACGGCGAAGGCGAACGGGAAGACGAAGGCGACGATCGCCAGCGTCGTCCGCGGGCCTCGCTCCTTGAGCATCACCGAGAACTGGGCGATGCAGGGCACGAAGAGCGTCAGCGTCACCGCCGCTACCACGATCTGCACACCGCCGATGGCGCCTGTCATTGCCAATGTGTAGAGGCCGGCGGCGCCGTAGTCACGCCGGAAGAAGCCGAACAGGAACACCACGGCCGCTTCCTTTGGCAAGCCCAGAAGCTGCATCGCGGGCTGCAGGCCGGCGACGACGACGTCGAACACCCCTATCAGCTGCCCTAGCCAGACAATGACACTGGCGAGGACGAAGACGGGCAGCACCTCCAGGAAGTACCACTCCATCCGCGCGTAGGTCTTGGCCAGCACGTTGCCCGGCTGCGGCCAGCGCAACGGCGGCAGCTCGACGTAGAAGCTCGGCTTCTCGCCAGGCACCAGGCGGGCGGCCAGCAGTCCTACCAGCAGAAACACGACGCCGATCACCCCCGCCCAGAGGAGGAGGGCGCCTGCGTTGAACGACAGCAGCCCCAGCACGACGCCCAGCTGGGCCGAACAGGGGATGGCGAGCGCCATCAGCAAGGTGGCGAGGACGCGCTCGCGCCGTGTCTCCAGCACGCGGGTGACGACGGTGGCCATCGTGCCGCAGCCGAGGCCGAGGACGAGCGGGATCACCGCGCGACCGTTCAGCCCGACCGCTTTGAAGGCGCGGTCGAGGAGCAAAGCCAGTCGCGGCAGGTAGCCGGAGTCCTCGATGACGGAGAACACCAGGAAGAAGGTGCCGACGATGGGCAGGATCAAGGCGATGGCGTAGGTGATGGCCAGCGTGACGATGCCGTAGTCGCCGACGAAGAGCGATTGCAGGGCCGGCCAAGGGATTATGCCCTCGACCAGCCGCGTGACCCAGGGATTGATGATGCCGCCGAAGAGGTCGTTCTCCAGCAAGCCGACGAGGGTGCCCGCGCCGAACATGCCGACGAACTGATAGAGCCCGAAGTAGAGCACGGCGAAGAGAATGGGAAAACCAGTGATCGGATTGATGGTGAGCCGGCTGAGGATCTCACTCCAGGAACGCTTGCCGTCCTCGGGGAAAGACACTGTCTCGGCGAGAATGCTCTCCGTCGTCGCCTGGCGGCTCATGGCGATGCTATAGGCCAGCGGCTGATCGCTATGAGCGGCTGCCTTTCGCACCAGGCCGGCGATTTCGTCGGCTCGCTCGCCCTCGTGCTGGCGGACGAGCGCCGCGATATCGGCGTCGCCTTGCAGCAGGAGGAGCGCCACGGCGCGGGGCGCCAGCCCGTACTCGCCAGCCAGTAGGGACTGAATCCCGGCGATGGCCTCTTCGACCGCGGGGCTGTAGATGGGTCCCTTAGTTGCGGCGGGCGGCGTGAGAAGCGAGCTCATCGATTTCCTTTCTCAGTTCAGCCAGGCCTCGACCCGTGGTCGCCACCGTGGGCACGACGGGCACTCCCAGCACCTCGGCGAGCTTGGCGCGGTCCAGGATCATGCCCAGCCGCTCGGCCTCGTCCATCAGGTTGAGGTTCAAGATCACCGGTAGGCCAGCCTCGACCAGCTGCAGGGTGTAGGGCAGCATGCGTTCGACGTTCTTGGCGTCGACGACGTGGACGACGGCGACCGGCTTCTCGGCCAACAGAATGGTGCGCGCAACCCGCTCCTCCTCTGTAATAGGTAGGAGAGAGTACATGCCAGGGGTGTCTACCACCTCGTATTGATGGTCGCCGAAGGTGCCCTTGCCGCGGGAGACGTCGACCGTTGTGCCCGGGTAGTTGGAGACGGCGGCGTAGATGCCCGTGAGACGGTTGAAGGTGACGCTCTTGCCCACGTTCGGATTGCCGACGAGGGCGACGATGGGGAGGCCGGTAGGCGCGGTCTGCTCGGCGCCGTGGCAGCAGCCGCCGCCCGAGTTGTTGTTGCCGTTGTTGCCCCGGCGCGCCAGCGTGCGCAGCCGCGCGAGCGGTCCGGCCTGTTTTACGTGCCCGTTATCATCGCCGCTTCTAGAATTGGCTGTGGCCACCGGTGGCACCTCCGTGAGCGTCCCGAGTGATGGTGGTCGTTCAAGAGAGGCTTAGCGCCTCTAGATCTGTGACATTAGTATATACTAAGGTCGGGAACGTGTCAACGTTTTGGGGCGAGAACGGGTAAGTTCGGGGTTGGAGAGGATTCCCATGATAATGAGGGTAGGCTGCCGCCGGCAGCTCCGGCGGTAGCCCGGCATCCATTGGCCTGGTATATGGCGTCATTCCAGGCGTATTGCGGCTGAGCAGGAGTTCCCTCTCCCTTTCAGGAAGAGGGTTAGGGTGAGGGTCGGACCTCGGGGCGGTCGTGACCGACGGCGGGTGGCCGCTAGGTTTCCGTCATCCCCGCGGAGGCGGGAATCCATCCGGTGCCTCGCCCAGACTGGATCCCCGCTTCCGCGGGGATGACAGGAGCAGGCGCGGCACGGTATTCTGCAGGGGAGACAAACAGCGTCCATGCACGAAACGAGCGACCGCCGGTAGCCCCTACGGCCAAGCGACCGCTCGTGCTAATGTCACAACGGCAGGCCACTGGCGGTCCCGTCCCCAGCCCGCCTTGGCGGGCTTTGTGCTATGAGCCCGGCGCATTTATGCCCGGGCGGCGGTCGTTCTGCAACCGTGCCCCATTGTGCCTAGCCCTGGCGGGCGGGCCAGTTCTCGTCGGACGGGAACAAGTTCGTGCCACGCTTGGCTTGGAGCGGCTCGACGTACCAGTCCTTCACCGTCTCCCGCCACCGCAGGAAGTGCTTCCCTTGCACGTGGGCGCTATGGGCGGCCTTATCCCGGTAGACCTCGACCAGGTACAGGCGGTTGGCGTCGGCCTCGTCCTGGATGATCTCGAAGCGAAGGACCCCCGGTTCGTCCGCCAGGGACCCGCGGGCGTCCTCCTTTAGGGCGGCGACGAACTCCTCCCGGTGCTCCTGCTGAACCTTGGCCTCGGCGATGACGACGTACATGGTTGCTCCTTCCTCGACGGTCGAAATGACCGGCGCCGTGCTCACGGCGCCAGATCAGCTTAGCGGACGAGCCACCTCTCCCCAAAGGGGCGAGGGGACAGAATGGGCGAGCCCTAGGTGCCGCGGATGCGGGCGCCTAGGTTGCGTATCAGGGCGTCTTCTATGCTCTTGTGGACCGCCCTTACCTCTTCGTCAGTCAGGGTGTGGTCTGTAGCCTGGTAGGTTAGCGAATAGGCGAGGCTCTTCTGCCCCTCGGGGATTGGCTCACCGGCGTAGACGTCGAAGAGCGCGGCGTCGCGCAGCAGGTCGCCCCCGGCGGCGAAGATGCGGCGCTTGACCTCGAAGGACGGGATAACCTCGTCGACAATCACGGCGATGTCCTGCATCACCGGCGGGTACTTGGGCAGGGGCCGGTAGATACGCAGGCGCGAGCCGTGGGCCATCAGGTTGCCGAGGTCGAGCGTGGCCAGGTAGGCCCGCTGGCCCGTGATGTCGAAGGCCTCGGCCACCTCGCGGTTGACCTCGCCCATGATGCCGAGAACGGCGTCGGCCGGCGGCCAATTCGCCGCCCCTTCGGACCAGGGCGCATCCGCTGCCACTACCAGGGCGGCGCGACCCGGATGGAAGACCGGATGAACGACCGGTACGAACTGGGCGTCTTCGATGCCGAAGTGCACCAGTAGTTGCTCGACCGGCCCCTTCAGGTCCAAGAAGTCGGTTGCTATACGCTGGCCAAGGGCGCGGCCACTGCGATAGCCGCCCATAGCGATGGTAATCACGCGTCGCTCGTCCGGCAGGTCCTCCGGGCGTGGTATGTAGATGCGGCCGATCTCGAAGAGGTCGACATTGCGGTCTTCGTGGCGCCGGTTGTCGCGCAGCGTCTCCAGGAGGGTGGCCATCGCCGTCGTGCGCAGGGCCTCGGCCTCGCTTGTGAGCGGGTTCATGTCCGTCACCGGCTGGATCTCTCCCGAGTAGAGCCTGGTATCCAGAATGGCGGGCAGGGGGCCGGTTATCCGGTAAGGCGCCGCGGCATGGTCCGGGCGTACCATTATGGAATGGATCTGCTCGCCAG
>JAJZQK010000449.1 GCA_021847625.1 Chloroflexota bacterium | reverse complement strand
CCTGGGTCTGGTCGGGTGTGGAGGCATCGCCAGGAGCGCGCACCATCCGGCTATCCGCAGTCTGCCGGGACTGGTGCGGCTGGTGGCCGCGGCAGACGTGTCTTTAGCAGCCGCGGAGGCGGCGGCAGCCCCCTTCGGGGCCGACGCGTACGCTAATTTTCGGCGGGTCGTCGAACGTTCTGATGTAGATGTGGTACTGGTCGCAGCGCCTGAATTCGCCCACCGCGAGATTGTAGAGGCCGCCGCCGCCGCGCGGAAGCATGTGCTGAGCGAGAAGCCCATGGCCCCCTCCCTTGAGGATGCGGACGCCATGATCGCGGCGTGCCGGTCGGCGGGAGTGCGGCTGATGATCGCCCACAGTCGCCGGTTCACCCGGCGATACCAGAAAATCCGCGAGGCTATCGACGCCGGAGAGATCGGTGAGGTCCGGCTGGCGCGCGAGAACGAGCGGCGGATGAGGCCGCTGACGGGGCAGACGAGTTCCTATTGGCGCCCTGAGCACTGGACAGGGGATCCGCAGCTGTCACTGGGGGCGGCGCTGCTAAACGGGATTCATGAGTTCGACTTGCTCCGGTGGTTCATTGGGACCGAGCCGGTCAAGGTTTTCGCCGAGGCGGCCATCCAGCGTGAAGGTAACCGGGTCCCCGACTTCATCACCTTCACGGCGACCTTCGCCAATGGGGCGGTGGGTTCGGCCGAGATCACGAACAGCCTCCCGCCGGGCTATCCCGCTTACCACCAGCTGGACATCTGCGGGACACGCGGCCTGATCAGGGCCAGGGACACCGATCAACAGGCGCTCATCCACTTCGGGGATACCGGAGCGCACTATCCAGGCACTTATGAGCGGCTTCTCCACATTCCCGACGCCTATACCTCCGAACTGGCGGACTTTGTTACCGCCCTCCAAGGAGACCGGCCGGTGCCCCTGCCGCCGGAGGAAAGCCGGGCGGCGCTGCAGTTTGCCTTGGCGGCGGTGCGCAGCGCCAGGGAAGGGCGACCGGTAGGAGTGGCGACGGTGGCAACGGTGGCGGAGGGGAGGATTTAGGTCATGTTAGAACCCACGGTTGTCTCTCTAGGTGTGGTTGGCGCAGGTGACGAAAGCACCAAGGCGTTGGTGGAGCGGTTGGGCCGGGGAAGTGTGTTTGCTCAGGGCCCAGTTCAGTTGGCCGGGCGGGCCGGTAGTGGCGCGGCAGAAGAATGGAGCGCGATGCTCAACGACCCGACCCTGGATGCGGTCTATGTGGGCGGGCCCACCACGGAAAGAGCGGCGCTGGCGGCAGCGGTCTTGGGTGCGGGCAAGGCCGTTTTATGCCCTATGCCCTGCGCCTTGAACGAAAGCGACATCAGCTTGTTGGAAAGGGCTTCGGCCGAAGGGGTGCGGGCCGGCGGCTCAGGGCTGCTTCTCACCCCTACCGGTCTGACCCACACCGCCGCCGCCAAGGGCGCGCTGGCAATGGTGCAGAGTGGGGAACTGGGTCCTCTGCTCAGCATCTATATCGCCGCCAAGACCAGTCGCGTGCCCGGAGTAGACATCCTCGACGCCCTGGGGTATGACCTCTTCGACTTCATCCTGTCGTGCACGGCGGCTGATCTTCTCCGGGTGCATTGCGCCGGCGGGAGCCTGTTCGGCCGGACCTCGGCCGCCACGGGGCTGACTGCGGATATTCTGGCCATGACCATGCGCTTCGGCGACGGCCTGATCGTCACCGCGGAAATCGCCGCTTGCCTACCTGATGAAGGCCAGTCGCGCGGGCCCGAGGTTGAGATCGACATCGTCGGCCGGGACGGGGCCCTTCGCGTTGAGCCGGGGCGCCAGGAGGTCACCATCTGCGGTCCAGGCCGGAAGGTTCAGAAACGGGACTGGCATCCGCACCCGGTGGTCTCGATGGTCGAGGAACTAGGGGCGGCGCTGGCTTCGGGTACGACAGGGCCGTGGCGCCCGGCGCATGGTCGTCGGGTGCTTTCCGCGATGCAGGCGGTAAAGGCTTCGCTAGCAGGCTAGAAAGCGGCAGAGGCGGCCCGGGCGTCCCCCGTCCGGTTGAGTACTGTCGCGCTGCTATCCCTCGGTACCTTCGACACTTTCCCCGGCGTGCACGCCGAAGCCGAAGGCTCAGAGTGATCTTAGAAGCCGTTGAAGGCAGGGTGTAGGTCACGCCTCCGGTCAGGGGGTCGAGACCGAAATCCTCGGGCAGACGGGCTCGATAGGTCGCCTTGATGAGATCCACGGTGACAGCAGAAGGCCATCGCGGAAGGTCCCTATTTCCCTGAGGAGCGCTCCTTCACTTCTTGCAGCATGACTATCTGCCTCTCCAAGAGCTCGATCTGATGCCGCTGCATCTCCACCAGTTCCCGCCACTGCGTCTCGCGGAGGGTGTCCAATTTCGCGTGGAGCTGCTCGATCTCCAGCTCTGCTTTCAGGTTCACCTCGTAGTCATGCTCTGCCTTGAGGCGGTCCTTGGCCTCTTGGCGGTTCTGGCTCATCATGATCACCGGGGCCTGGATGCCGGCCAGAAGCGACAGGACCAGGTTCAGGAGGATGAAGGGGTAGGGGTCCCAGGACTTCCTGGATAAGAGGAGCACTGAGTTCAGAGCGACCCAGAAAACGATGGCGCCAAGGAAAGTGAGGATGAACCCCCAGCTCCCAACGGTATCCGCCAGGCGGTCCGAAACTCTTTGGGCGAAAGTCATCTGCTCTTCATGTAACTCATTCACGTTCCGGCTCACCCGCTTCCGCGACCGCAAGCGCCGGATAAGGTCAGACTCCTTCTCCATCGACGAGTTCATCTACCTTCGCACCTTCCCTTGTTCTTCGTTCCGCCGAACCTTCATCTAGACAGCTTTCGACAGATAGCGTTTAGCACCTAGCATTCGACAGACGGCCTTCGGCATTCAGGCGGCAGGACGCCAGGAGACATTCGCCGAAAACGCCCGTTGAACGAAAACCGCACCACCAATGTGATCAGAGGAGGCAACAATCCAATGTCCGTACTGACCGGCCACAAGGATGACTTGGAAGTCAAGCGTGTCTCGGAGGAAGCAGCCCACAACACCATGAAGCGGATCGTCTACTCGCCGGTGAGGAACTGGGACACGCATGTGATGCGGATCTTCACCATGGGCGACGGCGGACGGACCAAGGAACACGAGCACGCCTGGCCACACTGGGTTTTCGTCCTCGAAGGGAAGGGCAATGTGACCATCGCCGGCGAGCGTTTTCCCTTGGAAAGAGGCAGTTACGTTCATGTCCCCGGCGGCCTGCGCCACTTCTTCGAGAATACCCAGGCCGGTGGACCGGAGTTCGAGTTCATGTGCATCGTGCCAAAGGAAGGCGACATGTTCTAGGGGCTGCCTTTCATCGCACCGGTTAGGGCTAGGGTGCGACCACCCGTGGAAAACTTACTTTCCATCAGAACCATTTGAAGAAAGAGCCAAAACTTCTTGATTCTAAATACTTGACAGTAATGATTACTGCATATTAAGCTAGACCCAGAAAGGGGGTGCGTCCAAATGGAGATTCTGCAGAGAGCCTTGCGGGACCGGGGGAGTCGCCTGACGCCTCAGCGTCTGGCCATCTACGAGTACCTGAAGGACGTGAAGACGCACCCTGCCGCCGAGACTATCTACACGAATCTTAAGGATCGCTACCCCAGCTTGAGCCTGAACACAGTGTATCAGACCCTGCAGGTCCTGGCGGAGACCGGCCTGGCGCAAAAGCTGCCGGTGGAGGGCAGGGTGGCGCGCTACGACGGCAACGCGGCCAGCCACGCCCACTTGGTGTGCCTTCAATGCGACCGCATCTGGGACATCGATGCCGACACCCAGCCGGCGGTCGCCGAGATCGACCGGCAGGTTGAGAAAAAGGGTTTCAAGGTTGTTAGGGACCAGGTCCAAGTGTACGGCTACTGTACGGACTGCCAAGCCGGATCCGAGAGAGAACCGAAAGAGGAGGGACCACGCAATGGCTAAGGACTTAAAGGGAACCAAGACCGAGGAGAACCTGAAGACAGCGTTCGCTGGCGAGTCGCAGGCGCGCAACAAGTACACCTTCTTCTCGTCTATCGCGAAGCGGGAAGGCTACGAACTGATCGCCGGCATCTTCCAGGAGACGGCGGAC
>JAJZQK010000448.1 GCA_021847625.1 Chloroflexota bacterium | reverse complement strand
GACGGACACCCATTGCGGAGAGATTAGCCTTAGCTAGCGGAACACGCCGAACACCGGGCCGGACTCAGGCCCGGTGTTCGGCCTGGCAGATCTACGACCTACCTGGTGCTCTGCGATATGTCATCGCTACGTCTCGTGTACCGGCCTCAGCCGCAAGTTGTAGGCCAGCCAATATCCACGCTAGGAAGGCTGTTAGGCAATGCTAGCGAGTGCTATACTAGGGTTGCGCGGGAGCTCCTTATGGCCTGGCGGCCACCAACGTTCCATGAAGACGACATCGGCGGAAGTCCGCCTGCTGCCGTAGGGGCCGGCGGCTCTGCCGGCCCCGGGCGGACAGAGCCGTCCGCCCCTACGGGTGGTGGGCGACAGGCTTTCGGGGAAGGATCGGCGGGAGCTGCACTTCCCGTCGGCGGCGGGGTGGGGATGCACCTGGGGATTGACGCGAGCCGGGCGGTCGGGCGGCGGCGAACGGGGACGGAGAACTACTCGCTGCAGATCATTTGCGCCCTGCTCAAGATAGATCGCGAGAACGAGTATACGCTCTACACTGGCGCTGACGCCGACGAATCCGTTTTCGGCGGCGATAGCGCGGCGAGCGTTAGGGTGCTACGCTCGCGGTATCTGTGGACGCACGGCCGGCTTTCCTGGGAGATGCTGCGGCGCTCGCCCGACGTCCTCTTCGTGCCTGCCCACGTGCTGCCGGTCTATCGTGGCTGTCCCTCGGTGGTCACAATCCATGACCTGGGTTACTTGCGCTTCCCCGAGGCTCACCGCCCCTTGTCCCGCTGGCACCTGCGTTGGGGCACCGCTTACAGCGCTCACGCCGCGAAGCGGGTAATCGCCGTGTCGGCGGCCACGAAGCAGGATTTGATCGACCGTCTTGGCCTCAGCCCGGCTAAGATCAGCGTCGTCCCGGAAGCTTGCCCGCCCGGCTTCGAGCCACTCGCCGACCCCGAGGTGGGGCAGGTGATCGCCGGGGAATACGGGCTCAACCCGCCCTATATCGTCACCGTCGGGACCGTCCACCCGCGCAAGAACGTCACCCGCCTGCTGCAGGCGTTTGCCGCCGCCCGCAAGCGGAATCGGCTGCCCCATCAGCTCGCTCTGATCGGCCAGCCCGGTTGGCGAAGTGACGTGATTCAGAGCCTCATAGCCGAGCTTGGCCTGGCCGACGCGGTTATTATGACGGGCTACGTGCCCGACGAGCACCTGCCATCCCTCCTGGGGGCGGCCGAGGCGCTGGTTTTTCCTTCCTTGTACGAGGGCTTTGGCCTGCCGGTGCTCGAGGCGATGGCGTGCCGCGTTCCCGTGATCGCCGCCAATGCCTCCTCGTTGCCCGAGGTGGTTGGCGATGCGGGCCTCCTGGTGGACCCGCTCGATGTAGACGAGCTGGCGGAGGCAATTGGCCGCCTCCTCGGCGACGAACGGTTGCGGGAGGACCTGGCGGAACGAGGGTATGCCCGCGCGCGGACCTTCTCATGGGAGCGGGCGGCCCGCGACACGCTCGCCGTGTTGACGGCTGCCGTCGGCTCTTCTTGACACCCCTTAGTCCGATTGCTAGACTGAACGGCAGCAGCGATCGGTCGTTCCGCGTGCTCGTGGGACCGCGTACCAACCCTTCCCTCGGTTCGATTCGACGTGGGCGCCGGCAGGTGGCCTTCTGTCGCGAAGGGGTGTGCTAAGACGGGCTTATGCGGCAGCGGACCGTCGCCAACGAGATGATAGCGCTTCTGTCCGCACGGGCCGGAGCGTGAGGAGGAATTAGTTGTCTGACTTCAAGGTGCTACTAACGGCCTGGATGATCAAGCAGGATAACCCTTCGCTGCAGCGACTGCGCGACGAGGGCTGCGAGATCGTCACCAACTACTGGCACGGCAACCGCACGGCGGAGGAGATGATGGGGCTGGTGCCGGACGTCGACGGCGCGATCGTCAGCGTCGACCCCTTCCCGGCGTCCGTGCTTGCCGCCGCCAAGAAGTTGCGGGTCATCTCCCGCACCGGCATCGGCTACGACGCCATCGACATCCCGGAGGCGACGGAGAGGGGAATCGTGGTCACGACCACGCCGGGCGCCAACGAGACCGCCGTGGCCGACTATGCCATGTCTCTGCTGCTGTCGATCAGCCGGAAGGTTCTCCAGAACGACCGGAACGTCCGCGCTGGCGACTGGACGCGCGTGGAGGGGAACGATCCGACCGAGAAGACCATCGGCATCGTCGGCCTTGGCACGATCGGCAAGAAAGTTGCCAAGCGGGCGCTAGGCTTCGACATGAAGGTCCTCGCCTACGACCCGTTCAAGGACGAGGCCTTCGCGGCGGCGAGCAACATCAAGTATGTGGAGATCGACGAGCTCCTGCACGAGGCGGACTATGTTACCATTCACGTGCCGCTGATGCCCTCGACGCGCAACCTCATCAACGCAGAGCGGCTGCGGAATATGAAGAAGACCGCCTACCTGGTCAACACGTCCCGCGGCGGCGTCGTGGATGAGGAATCTCTATACAAGGCCTTGAGCGAGAGTTGGATCGCGGGAGCAGCTCTCGACGTGTTCGAGCACGAACCCCCCACGGGCAGCCCGTTGCTGAAGCTGGACAACATGCTGGTCTCGCCCCACGTGGCTGGGAACAGCATCGAGGCGCAGCAGAAGGTCATCGCCCTTTGCTGTGAGAACACGCTGCGGGTGCTCAAGGGCGGGCCGCCGATTCACGCGGTCAACCCCGACGCCCTGCGGAAGAAGTAGACAGACCTCGATACTCGAAGAGAAGGAGAGGCGGCCGAGACATCTCGGCCGCCTCTCTGCCTTGTCATGCTGGGTAGTCCGAAATGGCCGTTGCTGACGGGGAGCTCGCTGTCGGGATGGGTTGAGGTGGCGTTTCCAACTCACTTGTCATCCCCGCTTGCGCGGGGATCCAGTCGCTGGTATGGGCACTCATCGGATGGATTCCCGCTTCCGCGGGAATGACCCGAACCGGGCGGCCGCCGGCGATAGATGAAAACGGCCTCGCGACGGCCCGCCTCCTATCTGTAGAGGCGAACGGCCGTTCGCCCGGGCGGGCAGAGCCGTCCTCCCCTACGTATTGTCGGGGGAGCGGCCGTTCTTAGGGGAATGCCGGGGCCGCACTCATCACTCATCACTTCCCCGTTGCAGCGACCGCCGTCAGCCCCTGTGGCCGGCCGTGCGGAAAAGATGAGGCCAAACCGCTTAGACCCCGGTGGCCGCGTAGGACTCCAATGGCCACTCCCTGCCGGCGAAGCGGTCGAACGTCAATGGCGCTATGTCGGGCTCGCTGTGGCCGTCGACGATGTAGTCCGCCATCATCCGGCCGACGGCCGGCGATAGCATAAAGCCATGCCCGCTGTGACCGGCGGCCACGATGAGCCCCTCCACGCCCGGCACGGGGCCGAGGATGGCGTCGTGGTCGGGCGTGATATCGCGGGGCGCGGCCCAGGCGGAAACCAGTTGCGAATCCTCGAACGGTGGGAAACGGTAGGTCGCGTACTCGGCCACCTTCTCCGCGAACGGCCAGTCGACGTCCGTGATAAAGCTGCTGCCCTCCCGGGGGTCACCCAGGCACATCAGCACGCCTTCCCCTTCCCGGCGGAAGTAGAAATCATGGTAAGTGTCGAATAGGATCGGTGCCTCTTCGCCGACCTCTGGTGTGGACCGCGTGAACCACAGGTGGCGCCGGAAGGGCCGCACCGGCACGTCGACGCCCGCCATCCGGCTGACCTCGGCCGCCCAGGGGCCGGCCGCGTCGACGACGAGAGGTGTGGCCACAGTGCCCGCGGCCGTCCGCACGCCCGTTACCCGGTCGCCCTGCATTTCCAGGCCGACGACTCCTGCGCCCACGTGGACGCTGGCCCCTTCCTCCTTGGCAAGGTCGGCGAAGCCGACAGTGGCCAGATGGGGATCGGTGTAGCCGTCGCGCGGGCAGTTCATCGCGCCCAGCACGTCCTCCACGTTCAGTCCCGGCAGGGCCTCCTTCGCCTCCTCCGGACTGAGAATGTGCACATCCACGTCGAGGCGTCGCCACAGCCCCTGCTTGCGGCGGGCAAAAGACATTTCCTCCTGCGTGAACAGCAGGTGCATGTAGCCGGTCTGGTGAAGGCGCAGGCCGAAG
>JAJZQK010000447.1 GCA_021847625.1 Chloroflexota bacterium | reverse complement strand
GGGAGGGCTTCGTTGCATAAGCGCGGGGGTTCAGCCCCGTGCGGCGGGACGAATGCCACGGGCCTGACCATCTTTAGAAGAACGACGCGACCGGTCGCCCTATTATCCAGACGCCGTGCTGGCAAACCAGCGTTCCATCACGCGCTAATGGAGCGCTTGTGTCCCCTCTCCCTTCCAGGGAGAGGGAAAGGGTGAGGGTCGTCCTGGTGGACGGCTAGCGCCCTGCCATCCATCCCCGGGGCGGACCCGTCTGAGGTGGGTCCGCCCCTACGGGCTAGCGGAGAGGGAGAGGCCATGGCCGACCAGCCCTAGGCATAGCCGCTATCCGGTCCCCATTCCAGGGTGTATACCATGTCTCCGAACAGGTGTATGCCATGTGTCCGGCCGATGGGCACCGAACGGGCGGCAGGGGACAAGCCCCTGCCCTACTGACTGCACCGGACGAGGCTTAGCCGGCGACGATCTTCGCGCAGATGGCATCTCCCATCTCGGAAGTCGAGGAATCGCCGCCGAGGTCGCGGGTGCGCACGCGCCCCTCGGCGAGCACGGTTTCCACCGCCGCGCCGACGAGGCGGGCCGCCTCCACCTCGCCCAGCCAATCGAGCATCAGCTGCACGGCCTGGATCGTCGCCACCGGGTTGGCGATGCCCCGGCCGGCGATATCCGGCGCCGAGCCGTGGATGGGC
Organism: Chloroflexota bacterium; assembly: GCA_021847625.1. The sequence goes on along the minus strand of JAJZQK010000447.1, from coordinate 3,438 downwards.
TCGAAGATGGACGGGTGGCAGCGGGTCGGGTCGAGGTTGGCGCCCGGCGCCATCCCCAGGCTGCCGGCGATAATCGCCCCCTCGTCGGAGAGGATGTCGCCGTAGAGGTTGGTGGCGACGACGACGTCGAACCACTCCGGCTGGCGGATGAGGTTCATGGTGAAGGCGTCGATGTGGTACTTGTTGGTCTCCACGTCGGGGTAGTCCTTGGCAACGGCGGCGAAGACCTCGTCCCAGAGCGTCATCACGTAGCACAAGGCGTTCGACTTGGTCGCCGCGGTTACCCGCTTCTTGCCGTTCCGCTTGCGGGCCAGCTCGAAGGCGAAGCGCATGATCCTCTCCGCCCCCACCCGCGTGATCACCGTCGTCTGCATGGCCAGCTCGTTCGGCGTGCCGGCGTGGAGCCTGCCGCCAATTGGCGAGTACTCTCCCTCCGTGTTCTCGCGGACGACCACGAAGTCGATGTGGTCCTTGCCGCGGATAGGCGAGACGACGCCGGGCAGCAGCCGGATGGGCCGCAGGTTCACGTACAATTGGAAGCCTTTGCGGACCTTCTGGATCAGCCCCTGCGAGCCAACCGAATCCGGCACCCGCCGCGGGTCGCCGACCGCTCCCAGCAGAATGGCGCCGAAGCCGTCGAGGATTTCCAGCCCATCCTCGGGCATCGCCAGTCCCGTCTTGAGATAGTGGCCGGCGCCCCAGGGAAACTCGGTGAACGAGAAGGGCCCGAAACCGCGGTCCGCAAGCGCCCGCAGAACCTTCAACCCCTCCCCAACGACCTCCGGCCCGACGTTGTCGCCCGGTATAACGGCAATCCTATGCGCCACGTTCAGTTGTCCTCCCCCACGCGAACGATACTTGTCCTGGAAGTGCTCGCCGGCGCTTTGCCGGCGAGCCTCTGGGCGACATTATAGCCGTCACGTCAAGGGTTTGCGTACCCAGCGCTCTTCGCTCTTGGCCGCGCTGCCGCGCATCGGCAAGAGCCTCTCCAGCCAGCCCGGCAGGCCCAGGCGAAGGGCCGATTTGCGGCAGGCCTTCTGGCAGGAGCCGCAGCCAAGGCACTCCAGGCGGTCCACCGTCACGCAGCGGCCCTTGCCCACCACCTTCAGGCTCTGCGAGGCGCAGGCCTTGACGCACAGTTTGCAGGCCACGCAGTTAGCGCCCGGCACCAGCCGCAGCAGGCTGAAGCGCGCGGCCACGGCGAACACGGCGGCCACCGGGCAGAGGTAGCGACACCAGGGCCGGTAGACGAAGACCGAGACGCCGACGATTAGCGCCAGCCCAACAAGAGGCACCGTGTCCCCGCCCAGGTTGAAGGCCGCCTTGAAGGGGTCCAACCCCTCGAAGACCGGCTCGCCAAGTATGCGCACGGCGGCAACCATGGCGACGAAGGTCACGTACTTGCCGAGCTTCAGCCAGCGGTCGAGGGCCGGGGGCACCTTCCGTGCCCATCGCCGCAGGTGGACGAGCTCCTGCAGGGCGCCGGCCGGGCAGACCCAGCCGCAGTACAGCCGGCCGAACAAGAACGTCGCTACCACGGGCACGCCCAGGGTGACGAAGAAGAACACCTTCTGCGAGGCCGTCACCTCGGCCAGGGCCAGGTTCTGCACCGCGCCGATGGGGCAGAGGCAGCCGCCCAGGTAGAAGCCGATGTAGCCCAGGGAGAAAAGCAGCATAGCCTTGCGCAGGCGCTGGTAGCCCTTGATGTAACCCACGGCCGCCAGGCCCAGCAGCAAGGTCATCGCCAGCGTCCGGGGGTCGGCGAAGGTGCGCGCCAACAGGCTACCCAGGTCCATGGGCTTCCGGGAACTGCCGCCGCTAGTTGTGGAGCCTGTCGTCGGCGGTACCGCCGAGACGGCGGGCGGGGTCGTCCCCGTGGGCGAGGGCGTGGCGGTGGCCGCCGGGCTGGGCGTGGGCGAGGCCGTCGCCGTCGGGTCGGCGGTCGCGGTGGGGTCGGCGGTGACGGCGGACGAGTCGCCTCCCCCCCGACCGTGCCGTCCCCGGCCGCTCGTGCTCTGCGTGAGGTCGGGAGCCGGCGCCGGCTCGGCCGGCGCGGGCGCAGCGGTCGGGGTGTCGTCCGGCGTCGGCGTGGGCGCGGCCGTGGCGGCGGGCGCCGGTTCGCTGGAGGCCGGCTGGGTCGGCGCCACGGCGGCGGGCTGCACGTCGAAGGTAACCCGCGCCGAGCCCCCGCCCTTCGGGCACTCGCGCACCACGGAGAGAACGGCCTGCCCCGGCTCGGCGAATTGGACGGTCAGGGTCTTCTGGTGTCCCTCGCCGGCCACTACCCAGGGCGTCTCCCCGACGATGACCAGCCCCTGCCCAGAGATGATCGTGTCCTCGATGGGGATAGCGCAGTTCTTGTGGGTGGGAACCACGCGGACGACGACTTGCTGCTGGTCGCCGACCCGCACTATTGTGCTGGTGGGCTCAACGGTGATGTCGCAGGCAAAGGCCAATTGGGCCGTAAGAGCCAGCAGCAATATGGTTAGGGTGAAAGCGATGAGCGCTTTCTTCCTGTCGCCAAGCGTCTTCTTCACCATACTTCTCGTTCCCCATTCGTGCTCAAGGTCGCCAATCCAGTTTCCGCCGACAAGTCTAGCGGAAGCGTTTGCAGGGGCGTTAAAGAAGATGTGGGGAAAATGTGGAGGCTCCGCCTCCGGCCTATGGATGAGGCCGCCGATGGGCAGTAGAATAGGCTCACGGATGGCGTTTCAACTAAGGAGGAGAGCGGGTGGTGAAGGCAACGGCAATGAGCTACGACGTGGTTATCCAGAGGATCGAGTCGCTGGCCGATCCCGCGGCGGTCGCGGGCATGGCCCGCTACGGCATCGCCGTCAAGCACGCCTACGGGGTTTCGATCCCCAACCTGCGGGCGCTGGCCAAGGAGATCGGTCGCGACCACGAGCTGGCCCGGCAGCTGTGGGCGAAGGAGTCGCGCGAGACCCGCATCCTCGCCTCGATGATCGACGACTGGCGGCAGGTCGACGAAGGGCAACTGGAAGGCTGGGTGAGCGACTTCGCCGATTGGGAGGTCTGCGACCAGTGCTGCATGAACCTCATCGAGAAGACCCCCTACGCTTGGGAGAAGGCCGTCGCCTGGAGCGCGCGGGAGGAGGAGTACGTCAAGCGGGCGGGGTTCGTCATGATGGCCCGGCTGGCCGTCGGCGACAAGAAGGCCAAGGACGAGCAATTCCTACCCTTCCTGCCGATCATTGCCCGCGAGGCGGCCGACCGGCGCAACTTCGTCAAGAAGGCCGTCAACTGGGCGCTCCGCCAGATCGGCAAGCGGAGCCGCGTCCTGAACGCCCGGAGCATCGCCGCCGCCCGCGGAATCCAGCAAACGGCCTCCCCGGTCGCCAAGTGGGTCGCCGCCGACGCCCTGCGCGAGTTGACGAGCGAGGCGGTACAGAAGAGGCTAGCGTAATCCATCCCCGCGGC
>JAJZQK010000446.1 GCA_021847625.1 Chloroflexota bacterium | reverse complement strand
TCAGGATGTCGACCCGGCGTTGTTGCTTCTCGTTCAAAGTGATTGTCCTCATACCCGTAGTATGCGGACATTTTCCCTGAGCAGTAAACCCGGACATTATCCCTGAGCAATGACATCAACACAGATCGCTCTTGACAGCGCGGGCTCGTTCGTCTAGAATGTGTTCGGTATCACGATCTACGTTCAGTATCCTGAACGGCCGGCCGCATGCGGCCCGACTCGGGGAGAAACACTTGAGCGATTCCAAGGGCTACTGGGTTCCCACCGTGGCCAAGACCGTCGACGTCATCGAGACGCTGGCCGCCGCGCCGAGCGGATTGGGCGTGTCGGCCCTCAGCGCCAAGACGGGCCTCGCCAAGAGCACGGTCTCCACCATCGCCTCCACCCTGCGCGACCTGGGCTACGTCACCCTGGACGCCGATACCAGGACCTACCAGCTCACCTGGAAGGTCCTCGCCCTCGCCAACAAGGTCCAGGCCCACGCCGAGCTGCGCCGCATCACCTACCGGCCCCTCCGCCAGCTGCAGGAGGCGACCGGCGAAACGGTGAACCTGGCGGTGATGAAGAACGGCGTCGCCGTCTACATCGACACGATGGAGGGCCCGGGGCCGCTCAAGATATCCACCCAGGTGGGTTCGCGCCTCTACTTGCACTGCTCCGCCCTCGGCAAGGTGCTTCTGGCCTGGCTGCCGGAAGCGGAAGCGGAGGCGTTGGCCCGCGAGCAGGGCTTCCCCCGCCGCACGCCCAACACCATCGCCGACTGGCCCACGCTGGGCAAGGAACTGCGGCGGGTGGCCGCGCTGGGCTACGCCACCGACCAGGAGGAGGACGTGCTGGGGATGCGTTGCCTGGGCGCCCCCCTGCGCAACTACGAAGGCCGCGTCGTCGGCGGGATCAGCCTCACGGTCCCCACCAGCCGAGCGGACCCCGCCCAGCAGCCGGCCAGGGCCCGGCAAGTGCTGCGGACGGCGAACGAGATTTCCATCTTGCTAGGCTACGAGCCCCGTGCGGAAAGTGAGAACGGACAAGATGCGTCAGTTGCCGGTCCTTATTAGCGGCAACTTCAGCGGCGAACAGTTGGCGGCCATCAAAGCGGTTCACCCCGCCATGCTGGTCTACGGCGAGCCGGGGGGCATTGCCTTCGAGCCGCCCTCCGGCCTGGACGAAACGGAGCTCACGTATCCGAAGGTCTATCCGGTCCCCAACCTCGACGCCATTTTGCGCGAGGTCGAGGTCATCGTCGCCTCGCGCCTACCGGCCGACATCCTCGGGCGCACGCCGCACCTCAAGTGGGTGCAGGCCCTGGGCGCGGGGATCGACCACCTGGCCCCGGCCAGCGTGCTCGCCCAGGCCGACTTCCTAATCACCAACGTCTCCGGCGTCCATGCCATTCCCATGAGCGAGACGGTGCTGCTGATGCTCCTCGACTTCGCCAAGTCCTGGCAGCAGCTGTCGGCGCAGAAGCGGCGGCACGAGTGGGGACGCAAGATCGTCGGCGAGCTCCACGGCAAGACGCTGGGACTACTCGGTCTGGGACGCATCGGCCGCGAGGTCGCCCGCGTCGGCAGCGCCATGGGCATGCGGGTAATCGGTCTGCGCCGCCGCGACCGGGCGTCGGAAGGCGTGCCCAACGTGATGGCGGTCTACTCCCGGGGAGAGCTGCCGGCGGTGCTCGGCCAGAGCGATTTCGTGGTTTGCTGCCTCCCGTTCACGGACGAGACCTACCACTTGATCGGCGAGGAGCAGTTCCGGGCGATGAAGCCCTCGGCTTACTTCGTCAACGTGGGTCGAGGCCAGGTGGTGGACGAGAAGGCCCTCGTTCGTGCTCTGCAGGTGGGCTGGATCGCGGGGGCGGGGCTGGACGTCTTCGAGGAGGAGCCACTGCCCGCGGATAGCGCGCTCTGGGATTTCCCCAACGTGCTGATTTCGCCCCACCAAGGCGGGGATACGGACCTATACATGGAGCGCACGACGGAGCTGGTGTGCGAGAACCTTCGCCGCTACGCCGAGGGTGAGCCGCTGCTCAACGTGGTCAGCACGTCGCGGGGATACTGACGAAGCCACACAGCCCTGGGGCAGAACAGAGCCGTCCGCCCCTACGGTATATCAAAGAGAGGGCGAATCCGCCTGAGGCTAATCCGCCTCGGGGCCGGCACGGAGTCCATGGGCTACAAGTTAAGGAGTGGGGAGGCTTGTCAAGTTCGCCCCAACAGGCGCAGGTAATGGCCCGATTGGGCAAAAGGGGCGGGTTTGGTGGCCTTCCACCGGTTGCATCGGCCCGATACCCCGCCCAAGGGCACCATTCGGCCCGCTCTGCGCTGCCTGCAAGGCCGCTGATTCGGCTGTCAATTGGCCTAATTTGGCCTTGACAGTGCTCCAAAACCCTTAACTTGTAGCCCATGGCACGGAGCCCAGCCCCTACGGTAGCAGGCGGGCCATCGCGGGGCAGTATATCGGACGTTGGTGGCCGGCCGGTTCCGTCATTCCCGCGCAAGCGGGAATCCATCCGGTGTCCTGCCCCGATGTGAACTGGATCCCCGCTTTCGCGGGGATGACAGGAGGCCTGGGGATGGCAGCAGCCCCGGGGCGCTCCGGCGGCAGGCGCCGTGTCGGGCTATCTAGAAACGAACGCTTGTTCAGTGGTGAACAGATACGGAGGATTGCGGTGACAACTACGGGTTCCGGTAAGACCGAGGCACTGTTCGATTTCGCCAATCGCCATCTGGTGGCAGGCGTGTCGGCCTCTGCCCGCATTAACGCGGCCCTCGGCCATCCCCTCTACATCACGCGGGGGGACGGCTGCCGGCTCTACGACGTCGACGGGCGCGAGTTCGTCGACTATAACCTCTCCCACGGCGCCACCTTCCTCGGGCACAACAACCCCGAGGTCAAGGCGGCCGTGGAGCAAGCCCTGGCGATGGGTATCATCTGCGCCTACGAGACGGAGTACCACGGCAAGTTGGGCGAGATGCTCAGCCGGGCCGTCCCCTGCGCCGAGCAGGTGCGCTTCGCCAACTCCGGCTCCGAGGCCACCTTCACGGCCATGCGCATCGCCCGCGTGGCCACCGGCCGCCAGAAGATCCTCAAGTTCGAGGGCCACTTCCACGGCCTGCACGACTACGCCATCTGGAACGCCCACGGCCCGGCCCGGGACTCCCTGCCCACGTATCCTTACGTCCCGCCGGCCGTGGAGTCGGCGGGCGTGCCGCCCCAGCTGGCCGACCTGGTAATCGTCATTCCTTGGAACGATCCGGCGGCCCTCCAGCAGGCGCTGGCCGAGCATGGCTCGGAGATCGCCGGCATCATCTGCGAGCCGGTCAACTTCAACTCCGGCGGCATCCTCCCCAAGCCCGGCTTCTTAGAGTTACTAAGGGAAGAGGCGACCAAGCACGGCTGCGTGCTCATCTTCGACGAGGTGCTTTCTTCCTTCCGGATGGCCATGGGCGGGGCCCAGGCATACTACGGCGTGACGCCCGACATCTGCACGCTGGCCAAGGCCGTCGCCAACGGCCTGCCCCTGGCCGTGGTGGCGGGCAAGAAGAAGTTCATGGCCCAGCTGAGCCCGCTGGGACCGGCGGCGCACTCCGGCACCTACTCCGGCCACCTCATCTCCGTGCTGGCGGCCATCGCCTCGCTGGAGATTATCGGCCGGGAAGGCTTCTACGAGCAGATCTTCGCCAAAGCCGAGCGGCTGTACGGCGGGCTCAACGCCCTCTTAGCGTCCCACGGGGTGCCCGCCCGCGTGCAGGGGCTGGGGGCCAGGTTCGGCATCTACTTCGGCATCACCGACGAGGTGTGGGACTACCAACACGCGGCGCGGATCGATGGTGTGCTGGGGCACAAGTTCATCCGGGCCTGTTTCGACAGGGGCGTGTACTTCCACAACTACGGCAAGATGGCCCTGGGCCACCACGGCTTCTCGGCCGCCCACACGCTGGCAGACATCGACGACACGCTCGACAAGGTGGAGAGCGCCCTCCACGAGATCGGTCAGGCGTAAAGGAGACGCGACGAATGCAGGGTCTCATAAAACGTGGCTAAGGAGAGTACAGTGACGAAGAAAGGCAAGATCTACGTGATGGGCGTGGACCAGATGGTCCTCCACATGACCAAGTACTTCGTGCA